>JAISXQ010000247.1 GCA_031270425.1 Prevotellaceae bacterium
GTATAGGCTTCCGTTCCGCGTACCGACAACTGACGGTTGATTACATCGTAGCTTACAACTTCTTTTGCATCCATATTATTTAGCCCGGTTACGGTTGTCGTCGTATAATTGATGGTGTAGGTTTTTTGAGTCGTTCCGTCGAGCGCGGTAACTACGATGGTCGAAGTTCCCGAACCGGATGTTAGATCAACCTCTTCCGTGCCGGAAATTACCGCATCGGGTACATTGCTTACAGCAGCAGGAGTAACAGCGGTACTTTCTTCGGGTAAAATAACATTGTAAACGTATGTTTCCGGCGAAAACTCAAGACTGCCAAGGCTCAACGTAATTCCGGAAAGACTCGCGTCGGCGGCAACTGCGGGGTTTATTTTTGTCAGCGTAAAATAATCGAACTTAAACCAGCCGGGTAAATTGTTTGTCGAGGCGAGGGTACCGTCTCCCTTGTAACTTCCCCCGCGCAATCCTAATTTCAACGAATCGCTTTCGGCAAGGGTAACATATACTTTCAAAGCTTTGCCGCTGTTCTCGCCTGCGGGACTATAACCGGCATAGCTGTATATTTCGCCCGCGGTTTTGTTTGTTTCGTAATCCGATTCTTTTCCGAAGAACTGTACGTTTTGGTTCGCGAAAATCCGTTGCGAGGTAAGATGACCGCTTGCAATTCCCAAAATGCAGGTTACTTTGTAAGTACCAGCCGAAATATTGTCTTTATCTATGGTTTGATAAAATGCAAAATCGTTGGGAAACGTCATCGTATTGTTTCCGGCAAGCCAAGGGCAAGAAGTACCGTGGGTGGTGGCGTTTCCTCCGCCGATGCCCATAGATTGAGAAGGAGTTGTTCCATTCTCATTGGTAAACAGGTAACTCCAATCGGACATCTGCCATCCGTAAAATTCGGCGTGGGTATCTATTGTAGTAACACTTGTTTTTACAGGGCGAAAACACGAACCGTCCCATGTGGAAGTTTCTCCTCCCGGATATTTAGGATAATTTTCGTTCGTTCCGTCGTTCCACAGAACATTTTCCGCTACATAATCGAAATCGTTGTTTACTATCAACGTTGTGTAATCCGTATTACCTGTCTGCACGTAATTAATCGTATAGGTTTTTGTTGTTACTCCATCGCCGGCTGTTACGGTTATGGTGGAAACTGCTGTTCCCGAACTTACATCTACCGCTTCCAAGCCCGCTACTTGCGCCAAGTCCGAAGCCGCCGCTGTTGCCGAAGGCGTTATCGTATTCGGGTCGGCGGTGAAAAGCTCGCAGGTGTATTCCGTAGTATTTGGATTGAACTCCGGAACCAAAATGCCTGCACTTACGCTGAGCGAAGACAACAGAGCGTTGGAATTAGCCATCATATCGCCCGTTCCCATTTTTACATATTCGACGTCAATATTGACGCGATGCGCTGATTCCGCTCCAAAATACACCCCCCTCTGGTCGCCGGTAGTACCTTTCGCTACATTCGCAAAAACGGGGTCTTTCTCATCGTCGAGATAAACGTTGTATGTAGTATGGTTTTTTTGAAGAACGATGCGGTAAACGTGCCATTCCGACGTATTTAATGGTTTAGCATCCGAGCCGTTGGCATACGTGCTTATCGAACCGCCGGTTGTTCCGTCGCCGTAACGGAGGAAAATGGGCGTGGCAAGATTTTCATTTCCTATACGAAGACAAATCTGACTTGCCTCGAAATTGGAGCCAGTATCGGGAAACGTGGTTTTATCAATTTCCCCTGCACGCGCCTTCACTTCAATTGTGTAAGCCGTATTCGTCGTTAATTCGTTAAGCGCCGCCGCAGGTCTTACCCACGCATACCTTGCACTTGAACCTGCCACTGTCTTTACGATATTCACATAATTGCCTGTCTGTGTTGCGACGCTCCCAGCCGAACCGCCTTTGGTATGCGCCCATGCTTTATTGGTAGTACTACCTTCGTCCACATCCCAAGACGCCCCCATGGATTTATCCAAAATATCCCAACTCCATTCGGCTGCCCAAATCGGGCTGGCTGCAAATACAGCCATAACTAAAATAATTAATGCATTCTTTTTCATGATGTTTGTTTTTTTAAAATTATTAGAATTTATTTTTAGAATTTATTTTACAACTACTTTAAATGTTCCGGCGGCTTTTGTTTTTACCACATACGCGCCCGATGTCAAACTTACGGATACAGCCGGAGCATTGTTTTTCACTTCGGCGGCTTTTACGCCGTTCACATTGTAAACCGTATAGGCTTCCACTCCCGTTACCGACAACTGACCCTTGTTTACATCGTAACTTACGACTTTTGCATTCGGTCGTTCAAATCCGCTTGGCGTTGCCGTATAATTGATGGTGTACGTTTTTTGCGTCGTTCCGTTGAGCGCGGTAACTACAATGGTTGAAGTTCCCGAACCCGATGTTACGTCAACTTCTTCAGCGCCGGTAATTTTTACGTCCTGCACCGTAGCCGTAACTATGGGAGTAACTGCCGTAGTTCCTTCGGGCAGAGTAACTTCGTAAACATAAGTTTCCGACGAAAATTCGAGGCTTCCTGCGCTCAGCGTGATGTTGGAAAGGCTGGCGTCGGCTGCCGTAACAGGGTCTATCTCCGTAAGCCGGAAATAATCCACCTTAAACCAACCCCATTGATTGCCGCCTTCGCTGCCGTCGCCTTTTATACAACCGGTACGTATTCCTATTTTCAGCGAATCGCCTTCTCCGATAGTCGTATAAACCACCATTTCTTCAAGGTTTTTATCTAACGATGGGTCAGGATAAGCTGCAAAAGTAGCTATTTCGCCCTCTGTCTGATTATAGAGATAATCTCCTTCGGATTTGAAATACTGTACATTTTGATTGGCAAACAAACGCTGGCTTGTCGGCATTTTTGTTCCCGACAAAAGACACTGAACTTTATAAGTGCTGCCGGCATTAAGAAATTCCTTGTCGATAACTTGATAAAATTCATAAAAAGTCGGGAATTTACCGCCGACTGCCGATATCCAAGCGCCGTATGTGCCGTTATGATTGGCAAAATCCTGATTGATGCCTGCCGATGTTCCGGCTAAAACAGCCAAATCGCAAGTCCATCCGTAAAATTCGGTATATCCCTGATTATACGTTCCACTTGCAGAACTCGTTTCTTCCGGTTTCCAACCGGTTCCCGTTACCGGAACACCTTCTGCAATGGATTCAAAATCATTGTTTACAATTACGTGCGTTAAATCAACATCCTGCGCAAGCAGGTTTTGTCCTGTCAAAAAGCACACAGACAACAAAGAACATCCGAGTAGTTTCATCTTTTTCATTACATGTAAATTAAAAAGTTTGTATATAGAGAATTAAAAGAAATAAAAAGTTTGTATTTCCGGTAATTGTTATCCGTTTCAACGGCTTTCTCCCGCAGGCAAGGCTACAGCTTCGCCCCAGGCTACGGGCGTTCCGAAATCGGGCGTTCCGTCCGTTTTCCATCCGAACTTTTGAATAAATGTATAACGCCCATCCCAGCCGTCGTTATTGCGGCTTTTTACGTGGTAAACAATCCAGTCTTCCGTTTCGTCGGGCGATTTGGTAAAGCTGCAATGTCCCACGCCGTTTACTCCATCAACCGCCGAAGTATCGTCGAGACGGAAGAAAACTTCGTTTGCCGATTTTTTCCAGTTCACCGCTACGAGCGGGTTTGCCAGCGTGTCGCTGAGTTCCAAACTTGCAAGGCGGTACTGTTTTGTCCACGAGCCGTTGCAGGAATAAATCACTAAGAACTTTCCTTTCTCTTTGTTTTTCAGGAAAGCGGGACCTTCGTTCACTTTTCCGGTAACGGTTTCCCAACTTTTATCGGGTTTGGAAATCGCCACCCGCGACGAAGATATGGTATAGGGATTTTCCATTGTAGCAATGTAGAGCCATTGGTCGCCGCTTCCCGGCGGGTTGCCCGACCATATAGCATACAGTTGCCCTTTGAGGTAAAACACGCCCATATCAATGGCATAAGCGGTATTTGCGGCGGTAGCAACAATTCCTTTTTGATAATTGTCGCCGGTGTAAAGCATTCCCATATCTTCCCACGCTCCCATCGGGTCGTCGGTTTTTGCCCTGAGTACGCCTGCACGCTGCATTTTATAGGAGCCGTTCGATTCCGAAGTCGGACGTCCGGCAGCATAATAAATATACCATCTGCCGTCCACACAGTGCAGTTCGGGCGCCCAAACGTTGGTCGGGTTCCACACGGTAACGCCGCCCGCGTCGTAAGGAGCTTTCCAAATCTGTTTCGTGGCGGAAATTACGGATAACTTATCCGACCGCGATACATTGATCCCGTTGCCCTGAGCTTTGCAGACGTAATAATAATCCCCGTGTTTCACAATCCACGGGTCGGGGATTTGCCCTATCGGATTGGCGAATGTCAGATCCGACTGGGTTACAATCAGTTCGACCGGGTTTACCCCTTTCGCAGTAAATCGTACTACGCCCGAACGCTTAGCTGCGGTATTCGCTTCGTATGTGATTTTGACCGACATATCGCCGTCGCCGCTTGTCCTCTCTGATTTGAGCCATGCGTTTTTCGTTTCGACATTCCATTTTACATTCGATGAAACCAGAATATTGAAAGACCCTGCCGCATTGGACATTAATTTTTCACTGGCATTTACCCTTAAATAAGGCTTTACTGTTTCTTCCGGTTCTTTGTCCTTGCAGCCTGTATAGAGAACAAAAAACGAAAACAAAGATAGGAGCGTAGCAATTTTTCTCATTTGTTTATATTTTATTTTGCTTGTTATATTATTAAAATTTCAAGGGTCAAAAGTAAATCATCCGCTCAAAAAAACTTTCCTCGCTTGCGCCAATCATATTCTCATTTCTGCCACCTTTAATTTAAGTACATTTTCGGCTAAAAAAATACTGCTTTTTATCAAATCAGGGAAGAAAGTTCAAAATAAAAAATATATCTTTGTAGTAGCTTTTTAAAATAATAACATGAAACACTTTAAACTGGTAATATCATTGCTTATACTGATTGGCGCATGCTTATCCTTAAAAGCGTATAATATCCGGCAAATAAACAGCCGGGACGGATTGTCCAACAGCGCTGTAATATGTTTGTTTCAGGATAAAGAACGCTACTTGTGGGTAGGCACCTACGATGGACTTAATAAATACAATGGCGCAGACATACAGATATATAAGCCCGATATCAAGAATCCGAACAGCATTTCGGGAAATGTGATTAGAAGAATAATCGAGTCCAAAGACGATTATTTATGGATAATGACAAAAGCAGGACTGAACAAATATTCAAAAAGGAAAGAAAAAGTTGAAGCTTGTTTTGGCGAGTTTTTGGAAGATTGTTCCATTGCTTGCGACAGCCAGGGTAATTTTTTTATTCTGACGCAAGCCGGATTGCTGTTTTACTACGATTTTTCCGAACAGCATTTTAAAGAGATAGCTGTTCCCCATTTCACCCCGACAAGTAGCTGGATCAACCTGTCAATAGATACTGATAACAGAATTTGGATTACAAACAACGGAGTGAGCAGGCGATACGCCATCAATTGCAGCGACGCCAACGACTTGCATTTGGAGTGGATGGGCAATTTTAACCACCCCAAAGCCATAACCTATATCTATTGCGATAAGGGCGTCCTTATTCTTATTGACAGGGCGGGAGATTTATTTATCGTCAAATCCGACGAAAAAATATTTATAAAGAATATCCGGTCGGTCATTACCGAATACGGCGGCGACATAACTTCCGTCCTGATCGACGATAGCGATATTATTATTGGTTTCAGAACCAATGGAGTAATCAGGCTTGATTCGCATAAAAAATATGCGGTAGAAAAATATCCCATAAACTGCGGCGTATTCTCGCTACTCAAGGACGACGTGCAAAATATACTATGGGTTGGCACCGATGGGCAGGGCGTATATGCCTGCGCACAAGACGGATATATTTTTAAGGGAATCAATTTGGAAGAGCTGCCGTTGAAAACACAAAGACCCGTGCGGGCGATTTTCAGGGACCACCTCGACTACTTATGGCTTGGGACAAAAGGCAACGGAATTATACGGATTAAAAATTATGAAAATACGTCGGAATACGACTGGAGGAATGTAACGCATTTTTCCGTCGGAAACGGATTGAGTAATAACGCGGTTTTCGCCTTTGAAACGAGCCGCGCAAACAACGTTCTATGGATCGGTTCAAGCGGTCCCGAACTGAACTATTATTCTTACGATGATAATAAAATACACCGTCTCAAAACCAACAGTCCGTCTCCGTTTATCGAAGTACACGATATTATGGAAGTCGGCGACACGACGTTGTGGGTATCTTCGATGTTCTCCCTGTTTAAGCTTAGCCTGCGCAAAACCGGAAATATCATCGAAGCCCGCAGCCTCCGGGAATACGACTTCGATATTAAAAACAAACAACGATTCAATAAAATATATTCGATACGCAGGGAGAACGACTCTATCCTGTGGCTCGCCATGCGAGGCAACGGAGCCATCAGGTTTAACTGCAAAAACGGTACGCACCGCCTCATTACTTTCGATAACAACGGGATTGCCCCGATGAACGACATACTGAGCATCCATATAGATAAAAGCCGGAATATATGGCTGGGTTCCAGCTACGGTATCCACAATTTAAAAGAACTTCCCGATGGAGAATTTCAGCGCCGTAACTATAACGAAAACGATGGATTGCCCAACAACACCATTCATGGGATACTCGAAAGTAATAACGGTAAATTATGGCTCAGCAGCAATACCGGAATTATACTGTTCGACCCCGCAGGAAAAACATTCCGCAATTTTAACCAAAGATCGGGATTGAAAGTAATAGAATTTAGCGATAATGCCTATTATAAAGACGAGGAAAATTCAAAATACTTTTTTGGAGGCATCGACGGCGTTGTATGGATTAAACACGAAGACAGGGAGAAAAATAATTTTGTGCCGCCGATTCTTTTCACAAAACTCCGCATACTGAACGAAGAAGTCAATATTGAGCGCTTCCTAGTCAACAAAAAAGGCAAGAGCTTCCTGCAACTCCGTTACGATCAGAATTTCTTTACCGTTTCATTCTCGGTAAACGATTTTATACAGGGAAGCAATAGAAAATTTTCCTACATACTGGAGAATTTTAGCGAAGTATGGATGAACACTGATTCAGGGGAAGCGCAATTTACAAAAATTCCCCCGGGCAGGTATATCCTCAAAGCCAACTATGGAAATAAGTCGGAACAGGAAAACCGTATGGCGAGTTTGTATATCGAAATATTGCCGCCCTGGTACCTTAGCCTGTATGCGAAACTGTTTTATTTTATCACGGTATTATGCTTGCTGTTTCTCGTTTATCTTTACTTGAAAAAGAAATACGAACGGAAGAAAATGAATATCGCCATGCAACTCGACCAAAAATACAAAGAAGAAATGTACGAAAACAAACTGCGTTTCTTTACGAACATCACACACGAGTTTTGTACGCCGTTAACCTTGATACACACTCCCAGCGAACGGATATTGAACTACGAGGGAAGCGACGCATTTGTAAAAAAATACGCGCATCTCATCAAATCCAATACCGAAAGGCTTAACAACCTGATACAGGAAATAATTGATTTCCGCAGGATGGAAACCGGAAATAAAATATGCAAGATAGAAACCTGCAACGTTAACGAAATATGCGGCGAAATCATGGAAGCATTTTCCGACCTTGCCGAAGAAAACAATATCAGTTTCAACCTTGCTATCAGCCCTGACATATCGTGGAATTCCGACCGCAGTTGCATAACTACCATATTGAACAACCTTATTTCAAACGCTTTCAAATATACTACGACAAACGGAGTTATAAATATTTCAGTTTATATCGACGGCAAGGAATTGATAATAAAAGTATATAACAGCGGCAAAGGCATAAAAAAAGAAGATATTCCCTTGCTGTTCAACAGGTATTCCGTTTTAGACAACGTAAGGCAAAATTCCATCCGAAATCTTTCGTCCAGAAACGGGTTGGGACTTGCAATATGTAAAAGTATGGTCGATTTGCTCAAAGGAAAAATCGAAGTCGAAAGCGAAGTGGATAAGTATGCCGAATTTATAGTAAAACTTCCCGCCCTCGACTTGACAAATCCAGAAAACCGGCAAATGGAAGAGAGCAAAATATATCCGGAGAACCAAAACCCCGACTTAAAACAATCCGGAGAGTCTGTTGCCGATGAAAAAAGCCTTCTTCAAGATCCGGATGTTCGTCCCATGGTGTTAATTGTGGACGACAATGAAGAAATCCTTTGGATGCTGAAAGACATATTGTCGGAAGACTATGCGGTTGTCGTAGCAAAAGACGGCAATGACGGTTTTAAACAGCTGATCAATTATATGCCGGATTTGGTAATAAGCGATATTATAATGCCCGGTCAAGACGGAATATCCATGATGAAGCAAATAAAGCTTAATCCGCATACGATGCATATACCCGTTATAATCATATCGGCTAAATCTGCCGTCAAAGACAAGATAGACGGGATTGAGTCGGGCGCAGATGCGTATATCTCGAAACCTTTCGATACGCAATACCTGAAAATCGTAACAAAACAACTGATAGAAAAACACAAAAAACTCAAAGAGTATTACAACAGTTCTGCCAGTTCGTTCGACTATATGAACGGTCAGTTACTGTCCAAAGAAGACCGTGATTTTATTCATTCTGCCATATATGCTATCAACACAAACATCAGCGATATCGAATTTAGTCCCGAAGATCTTGCCGACAACTTGCGGATTAGCCTGCGCAGTCTTTACCGCAAGTTCAAAGACCTTGGGCTTCTCCCGCCCAAAGATTTCATAAAAAGACAGCGTATCGAATATTCCGCCAAATTATTGTTGAGTACAAAACTTACCATATCGGAAATAATGTACAATGCCGGATTTACCACCAGATCACATTTTTACAAAGAATTTACGAAACGGTTTAATCAATCGCCTAAAGAATACAGGCAAAAGCATTACGAATAAATACGCTCCTGACTTCGACACTCTCTAACTCTCACATTTTGCAAAGCTCTCATTATCAATGCAATATAGTCTTTGCGACACCAATTTTGGATGTCGCAAGCAAAAAAATGGGTTAATTCTTTTTTTGAGGTGCTATTGGCTTTTTCAATGTATTTAACAAGTCCGCAGGACTTGCCTGTGAATAACCCCCAGATTTATCTGGGGGTTGTGATACGCCTCCTTTCACCGA
>JAISXQ010000180.1 GCA_031270425.1 Prevotellaceae bacterium
TCCCCCTTGGGGGACTTTTGGTTCGTGCAACGTAAGAGCGTTCTTGCGTTGCACTATCTTGTTTTAACTTTTCCAAAGTTCGGAACTTTGGAAAAGTTTAGTACATGACAAAAAACAACTAAAAACCTGACACATAGTTTATAGTTTTCTGAGCATAAGTTCATGTCGAAGACATGGACGGCTATGTGCTCTTTTCTAAACAAAAAAATGTGATGTAACTGTAAACTATAAACTATAAACTCCAAACTATAAACTGAATTAAAACTATTGTTTTCTATGTGTTTCTGTTTGAAAAAATAGTTGTTCTCATGTACTCAGAAAAATAATATAGATTAATTTTGCTTGCATACTTATTTTAATTAAAACTAATTTTTGTCTGCTACTTAAAAGACCATGTTGTAAACAGATAAACGATAAACCCTTCGATGCAAACATTAATATAATTTCTACTGCCTTGCGTTTGCATATCCGATTCAATTTATCTATTTTTGCTAAAAAATTAAGAAGACAATGGCTATATTTAAACGAATACTGTTAAAATTAAGCGGCGAGTCGTTGATGGGCGAAAAGCAATACGGTATCGACGAAAAACGCCTGAATGAATATGCCAATCAAATTGCCGAAGCAGTAGAAATGGGCGTACAAGTGGGAATTGTAATCGGAGGCGGTAATATTTTTCGCGGCATAAGCGGCGCTGCAAAAGGATTCGACCGCGTGCAAGGCGACCAAATGGGCATGCTGGCGACCGTTATCAACAGTCTGGCTTTAAATTCGGCGCTGCAATCCATCGGTGTAAAATCCTGTGTGCTTACAGCCATCCGCATGGAACCTGTCGGCGAATTTTACAGCAAACAGAAAGCGATTCAACGCTTGAACAAGGGCGAAGTTGTTATTTTGTCCGGCGGAACGGGAAATCCATTTTTTACAACGGATACAGCTTCGTCGCTCCGGGCTATTGAAATAGAAGCCGACGTAATGTTGAAAGGAACGCGCGTGGACGGCATTTATACCGCCGACCCTGAAAAAGACCCGGCGGCAACGAAATTCGACGAAATCACTTACGATGAAATTTACAGCCGGAACCTTAAAGTGATGGACTTGACCGCAACTACCATGTGTAAAGAAAACAACATGCCGATTTACGTTTTCGACATGGATACAACAGGCAATTTGCAAAAAGTATTGTCGGGCGAAAAAATCGGCACCCTGGTCAGGTAAGGAGCCGAAAAAGAAAAATCGAGTTTCGTATCAACGAGTCAACGAATTAACGTATTAACGAATCAACAAACAATTAAACAATACAGTGTATGTTAGACGTAAAACCCTATTTAAAAGATGCTGAAGAAAGCATGGAAGGCGCTATCTTGTTTTTAGACGAAGCATTGGCGCATATTCGCGCAGGAAAAGCAAATCCCCGTATCTTAGACGGCATAAGAGTTGATTATTACGGATCGATGACTGCGCTCAACAACGTTGCGACAGTAACTACGCCCGATGCGAAAACCATTGCCATACAGCCATGGGAGAAGGTAATGTTGCCGGTTATCGAGAAAGCCATATTGAACTCCGACGTAGGCATTACGCCGGCAAACAACGGAGAAGTTATCCGGCTTGTCATGCCTCCACTGACGGAAGAACGCCGTAAACAGCTGGTAAAACAATCCCGTTCGGAAGGCGAGGATTGCAAGATAAGCATCCGCAATGCCCGCCGCGATGCTATCGAGAAGCTCAAAAAGCTATTGAAAGAAGGCTTGCCCGAAGATGTGCAAAAAGACGCGGAAGCCGGTGTACAAAAAATTCACGACAAATACATCAAGAAAGTGGAAGATATGCTTGCCGAGAAGGAAAAGGAAATAATGACGGTGTGAGAGAAAGACAAAAAATATTGTTCTTATTCGTATTTTTTGCAGGAATTTTTTCCGTTTATGCCGACGAGAAAGACTCCATCGTTTCTCGCCGGAGTGTTTTCGTTATTCCGCGTCCGGGTTATCAACCGGAAACAAGTTGGCTCGCGGGCGTTTCGCTGGGTTATTACTTCAAAAGCAACGATATAAGTCGCATCAGTTCCATTTCCGGCAGCGCCGAATACACGCTGCTCCACCAGTTTATATTCAACATAACGCCAAAAATTTATTTCGGCGATGATAAAAAATGGTACTTGTACTCAAACTTGAATTTCAGAAATTATCCTGATTTTTTTTACGGCATCGGCAACACGCCCACGAATATAAAACAACTTTATACGGCGCAAAATTTCAATGCGCTTCTGCAACCGCAATATGCCTTGACGCGCGAAATTTATGTGGGCGGCACATTGTCGTACCGAAACGAACGGGTGAAAACCGATTCTACCTTCGAGCAAAACAAAGCGGAAATCTACGAACGTTTCGGCGCGGCGGGCTGGTCGCATTTTTCACAAATTCAGGTCGGCGTTATGGTTTCGTATGACAGCCGCGACAGTCAATTTTATCCCGAAAAAGGTATTTTTGCCAAAACAACATTGGCAACATCGCACCGGAAACTGGGCAGCGATTACACGATAACGGATTTTTCCGTCGATTTCCGAAACTATATACCCCTGTTCGGGAAACATGTTTTTGCGTGGCAAGCCATTTATCAGGCAGTTTTGAGCAAGGATGCGATGCCTTTTCAACTTGTGCCTACGCTCGGCGGTCGCGACCAAATGCGCGGTTTCCGGCAGGGAATATATCGTGAAAATGTGCTGATGATGTTACAGTCGGAATACCGTTTGCCGATTTACAAACGTTTAAAAGCGGCGATTTTTATGTCGGCGGGCGACGTGGTAAACAGCGAAAATTACCATATCGACAAGCTGAAAGTAGCTTACGGAGCGGGACTTCGTTACCGTTTGAACGATGCGCGGGTGCATTTGCGCGTCGATTTTGCAAAAAATAACTACGGCGACAAACTGCAATTCTACATAACGGCTACGGAAGCCTTTTAAAAAAAAA
>JAISXQ010000003.1 GCA_031270425.1 Prevotellaceae bacterium
AACCTGATTGGGAACGATGTGGAACAGGGTTTGCTTCCCGCTTCGGAACTGCCTTTCCTGGGGCAGTTGGTGGAAAATGTATCGTATTACAACGCGAAGAACTTTTTTAAATTCTAAGAATTAGGAAACCTTATTACCTTATTGGTTTGAAACTATTTTTATAACGAACTATTTAGTACATGACAAAAACAAATAATTCTTTTTAACCACAATAGACACAATAGACTTTTTCAATGTTTCTTTGAAAAAAACCAATCACATAAACTATTGTGTCCTATTGTGTCTATTGTGTCTATTGTGGTTTTTGTATTTTTTGTCATGTACTAAAAACGAACTATTACTTATATAAGCAAATTGTAACTGTTTTAGCTACACTGATTTTCATCTCAGCACAGTTGGAAACTTGCGTTAAGTGATGGAAATATTGAAATCACTCCCCTTTCCACAGCCTTTCGATCGCTTTCGGGAAATACTCGTATTCCAAGGCATGAACTTTCTGAGCAACAATTCCGGCTGTATCCGAAACTTCGACCGGACATTTCGCCTGAAAAATAATGTTTCCCTCGTCGTAATTTTCGTTTACGTAGTGAATAGTAACGCCCGATTCTTTTTCTCCGGCTTCCACCACAGCCTGATGTACGCGGTCGCCATACATGCCTTTTCCCCCGAATTTCGGAAGCAAAGCGGGATGGATATTGATGATCTTTTGAGGAAAAGCCTCGATAAGCGTTTGCGGAATTTTCAATAAAAATCCCGCCAATACAATAGCGTCAATATTATATTGCTGCAAAACAGACAGAATGCGCCCGCCCGATAAAAAATCTTCGCGCGAAAAAGTGATTGACGGCACATTCAACGTTTTTGCCCGTTCATGCACATAAGCGTCCGCTATGTTTGAAAGGATAAGTGGAAACTTAAAAAAATCATCATTTCCAAAATACCGGATTATGTTTTCAACATTAGAGCCGGAGCCGGAAGCAAAAAAAGCGATTTTCATACTTTAAAAATAAGCCCCTGAATCCCTGCCTCATCCCTTGCCTCCTCTCTCCCTCCCGCTGAGGCGGGACAAGTTCTTCGGGTACTCTCCCTGACCTCTCCTGTCCTTGTTTATCCCGATAGCTATCGGGAGAGAGGAAAAGGAGTATTTGGGAAAGAAAAAGGAAGAGAGTTTTTGGATAAGAGAAAAGGAAATTAGAGTTTGGGATTTTTGGGAAGTGAGATAATTTTTGATTTCTAATTTCAAGATTAATTTGTTAACCTGTCTTTTTCTGTATTCTGCATTCCAATTGTCTTTTGTCTTTGTTCTTTTTTCTTTATTCTAAAAATGGCGTTTTTTACACATGTGAGCCTGTTTTGTGCAATAAAAACGCTTTTTTTTGGAAAAAATTGCTGTTATATCAATAAAATTTCATTTCTTTGCACCGCAAAATTAAATAAACAATTTCTATTTTAAACTTTAAAAACTAAAATTATGTCAGAAGTAGCGGATAAAGTAAAAGCAATTATCGTAGACAAATTAGGAGTTGAAGAAGCTGATGTTACGGCAACAGCAAGTTTCACGAATGATCTTGGCGCCGACTCGTTGGACACCGTTGAATTGATTATGGAGTTCGAAAAAGAGTTCGGCATTTCTATCCCCGACGAAGAAGCTGAAAAGATTTCTACCGTAGGCGATGCTATTACTCACATTGAAGCATTACAAAAATAAGTAATTCTGTGTAACCGGTTAAAAACTGCATCAGTTCAAGAGGTTGTCTAAAAAGTATGCAAATTACTTATTAGACGCCTTCTTGTCTGTTGCTGTTATTACGCAGTATAACTTTTCAGACAAAATCTATGAAGTTAAAAAGAGTTGTCGTAACAGGTTTGGGCGCTATCAGCCCCATTGGCAATTCTGTATCCGAATTGTGGCAGAACGCCATATCCGGAGTCAGTGGAGCCGTACCTATTACCCGCTTCGACGCATCGCAGTTCAAAACCCGCTTTGCCTGCGAAGTGAAAAATTTTGATCCCGCCGCGTATTTCGACAAGAAAGAAGCCCGTAAATTGGATATTTACGCTCAATATGCCATTGCAGCGGCGAAAGAAGCCATCACGAACAGCGGCGTTGATCTCGAAACGTTGGACAGAGATAACGTCGGCGTAATTTTTGCCGCCGGAATCGGAGGCATCCATACTTTTGAAGAAGAGGTAGGCTACTATTACATCAATAAGGAAAACGGACCGAAATTCAATCCTTTCTTTATTCCTAAAATGATTTCGGATATTGCCGCCGGTCAAATTTCTATAATGTACGGTTTCCGCGGACCGAACTATTCTACCGCGTCCGCCTGCGCGTCGTCGACCAACGCGCTTATTGACGCGTTTAATTACATCCGCTTGGGACAAGCCAGCATGATTCTGGCAGGAGGCGCCGAAGCGGCTATCACTCCGGGCGGAGTAGGCGGTTTCAACGCATTGACGGCGCTTTCTACCCGCAACGACGATCCGGAAGGGGCTTCGCGTCCTTTCAGCAAAAGCCGCGACGGATTTGTAATGGGCGAAGGAGCAGGCTGCATCATACTCGAAGAATTGGAACACGCCCTGAATCGAGGCGCAAACATACTCGGCGAAATAATGGGCGGCGGATTGTCGGCAGACGCTTACCACCTCACAGCGACCCACCCCGACGGATTGGGCGCCAAGCTTGTGATGGAGCGCGCGTTGAAAGACGCCGGAATGAAGCCCGAAGAAATCGACTATATCAACGTACACGGAACGTCAACCCCCGTAGGCGACCCTTCGGAGGTGAAAGCTATAAAAGAAGTGTTCGGCGAACAGGCATACAAACTCAATATCAGCGCGACGAAATCCATGACAGGGCACTTGCTCGGAGCCGCCGGAGCTGTCGAAGGCATTTTGTCCATTTTAGCCGTGCTGAACGATATTGTTCCTCCGACCATCAATTTTACCGAAGGCGACGAAGACCCCGAAATCGACTATAAGTTGAATTTCACGTTCAATAAAGCGCAAAAACGCGCGGTTAACGCAGCGCTGTCCAACACATTCGGTTTTGGCGGACATAACGCAAGCATCATTGTAAAAAAATTCAAGGAATAATATCCTGTGATAAAAACAGCAGTCCAAAAAATAAAGATAAGGCTTTTGTCGAAATATCGGCAAGAGCCTTTTTTGTCTTTTTACAAGATATTGGGATTTTATCCGAAGCATATCGAATACTACCGGCAAGCTGTCCGCCACCGCTCGGTTGCACGCTACACAAGACAAAGCGGGGCAATACACAACGAACGTCTCGAATTTCTGGGAGACGCCATGCTTAACACGATCGTAAGCGACATATTGTATACGCGCTATCCCTACGAACAGGAAGGTTTCCTGACCAATATGCGCGCCAAAATCGTCAACCGCAACTCGCTCAACCATCTGGCGGTAGACATCGGGCTAAATAATTTAGTGCTTTCGGCAAAACACGTAAAAAGAGGAACCCAGAACATATACGGCAATGCTATGGAAGCCTTGATCGGAGCCATTTATCTGGATTACGGATATAAAAAATGCAAGCAGTTTGTGGAAGACCGCCTGTTCGGTTACTTTATCGACTTGGACAAAATAGCGGAAGACGAAATCAATTTCAAATCGCGCCTGATCGAATGGAGTCAGAAACACCATTTGACGGTAGAATTTGTGTTGATAGAAGATATTCCCGGAAAACACAACATCCACAAATTTATTTCGGCGTTGGAACTCGACGGGAAACGCATTTGCGAAGGTTCGGGTACGAGCAAGAAACAATCGGAACAGGAAGCCGCCCATATCGCACTGCAAATAATAGAAGACGGCGTTCTTCAAGTTGAGGAAAGAGAAGAACTTGTTGGCGAAATCCTTAGTAAATTTTAAAAGCTATTTGGGTTATTTTTGTTAATTTAGTCGGTATAGCTATCGGGACAGGAACGTAGCGGCATTCTTGCATTGCACGAAAATTCTCCCTTCAATGGGTTAGGAGGCAACCCCTTAGTATATCCATCATAAACGTCCTGATTTTTGCTGTTCAAAGAGAAAAAATCAGGGCGGGGAAAGAGGGGACAAACAAGGCTACTTAGGGAGCTTTAAAGAAATCAGGGAAGAAAAAAAGACAAAAGGACAAGGATTGTCCCGCCAAAGCAGGACACGTATTGCGGATTATCATTTAGAATACCATAAAAAGCGATAAGCAAGAGTTGGTTAAAACCCGGCGGATTTAAGGTTCAACCCCGCTTTCTCGTCCAAGCCGAACATCAGGTTCATGTTCTGTACAGCCTGCCCCGAAGCGCCTTTCAACAAATTATCTATCATCGAGATAACGAAGAGTTTATCGCCGTGTTTTTCGAGATAAATAATCGCTTTGTTCGTGTTTACCACTTGTTTCAAATCGGGATTTTTATCCGTAATAAGCGTAAATGCGCTGCCGGCGTAATACGCTGCATAGAGTTTTTTGGCTTCTTCCAAACTCAAACCGCATGTTGTATAGGTTGTGGCGAAAATTCCCCGCGTAAAATTCCCGCGTACCGGAATAAAGTTGATTTCCCTGTTGAAACCCGCTTGCAGTTGAACGACGGATTGCCTGATTTCGCTTAAATGCTGGTGTTCAAAGGCTTTATAAACGGATATGTTGTTGTTGCGCCAACTGAAATGCGACGTCGCCGAGGGTTTTACGCCTGCTCCGGTAGAGCCGGTAATGGCGTTTACATGTACTTCGTCTGTAAGTAATCCTTCTGCCGCAAGAGGCAACAAAGCCAGTTGGACGGCTGTCGCAAAACAACCGGGGTTGGCAATGTGCGAAGCTTTTCGGATTTCTTTTTTATTCAATTCGGGCAGACCGTACACAAAATCATGTTCATCACTTTTCCGGCGGTAATCGGTGGATAAATCAATGATTTTAATCCGTTCGGGAATTTGATGCTCTTCCATAAATTTGCGGCTGTCGCCATGCGCAGAACAGAGGAAAAGCGCGTCGATGCTGTCGAAAGGAAGTAATTCGGAGGTAAAGACCAGAGCGGTGTCGCCAAGCAGGCTGTTGTGAATATCGCTCACAAGATTTCCGGCGTTGCTGCCGCTGTTTACGAAAACGATTTCCACAGCGGGATGAAACACTAAAATACGCAACAATTCACCGGCAGTGTAACCGGCGCCGCCTATTATTCCGACCTTGATTTTTGCCATACTTTTTATAGTTTGTAGTTTATAGTTTGTAGTTTCAAATAACTCAATGCAAAGGAAATTCTTTTTTACAACAATAGCAAATTTGTTGAAAAATTATTGCGCCAACCATTCCTTCATTTCCCCAGCCCTCGCTTTGCTGACGATAATCCTTTCGGGCGTTGCAACGGAAAGATTAACAGACAGTTTTCCGCCAAACCATATTGAGATGTCTTTCACGGCGCATCGAGCGACGATGTATTGCCGGTTGGCACGAAAAAATTGTGAAG
>JAISXQ010000052.1 GCA_031270425.1 Prevotellaceae bacterium
CCGTTCGGGCGTAGCGGTGGACGCGGTTATGGACAGCGTTTCGGTAAAAACGACTTTCAAGAAAGAACTCGCGGAACGGGGCATTATTTTTTGCTCTTTCTCCGAAGCGGTGCAGGAATATCCCGATTTGGTAAAAAAATACATGGGTACGGTAGTGCCGCTCCACGACAATTTTTTTGCCGCGCTCAACAGCGCCGTTTTTACCGACGGTTCGTTTTGCTACATACCGAAAGGCGTTCGCTGCCCGATGGAACTCTCTACTTATTTCCGCATTAACGCGGTAAATACAGGTCAGTTTGAACGCACGTTGATTGTTGCCGACGACGACAGCTATGTGTCCTACCTCGAAGGCTGCACCGCCCCCATGCGCGACGAAAACCAGCTGCACGCCGCCATTGTGGAAATTATCGCCATGAACAACGCGGAAGTGAAATATTCTACCGTTCAGAATTGGTATCCGGGCGACAAACAGGGGAAAGGCGGTATTTACAACTTTGTAACGAAGCGCGGCGTCTGCAAGGGCAAAAACTCCCGCATTTCGTGGACGCAGGTCGAAACCGGTTCGGCAATTACGTGGAAATATCCGAGTTGCATCCTTCGGGGCGATAATTCGTCGGCGGAGTTTTACTCGGTGGCGGTAACCAACCACCGTCAGCAAGCCGATACGGGGACAAAGATGATTCATATCGGAAAAAACACGAGCAGCCATATTTTGTCGAAAGGGATTTCTGCTGGATTCAGTCAAAACAGTTACCGCGGCTTGGTGTATGTGGGCAAGAACGCCGAAAACGCCCGCAACTTTTCGCAATGCGACAGTATGTTGCTCAGCGACCGTTGCGGGACGCACACATTTCCCAACATGGAAGTGAACAACGACAGCGCCATTGTGGAACACGAAGCGACGACCTCGAAAATCAGCGAAGACCAGATATTTTACTGCAATCAGCGCGGCATCGCCACCGAAGAAGCTGTCGGGCTTATTGTGAACGGTTACGCCAAAGAAGTGCTGAACAAACTCCCGATGGAATTTGCCGTCGAAGCGCAGAGGCTATTGCAGATAACGCTTGAAGGTAGCGTAGGGTAAAGAAAAGCTCGAAAAAACACAATAGCGCACAAAGTTTTTTACTCTAATTAAAAAGAGCACATAGTTAAAAAACAAATAAATTGTTTTTATGGAATATGCAACGCAGAAATCGCTTGATGAGCTATCTAAAATAATACTTGGATGTGCTATTGATGTTCATAAAGAATTGGGTCCCGGTTTATTGGAAAAAACTTATGAAAAAGCGCTATTGATATTACTGCATGAAAAAGAATTAAAGTTCAGAAATCAAGTAGAAGTTCCGGTTGTATTTCGTGGAATTGAAATTGATAATGCATTAAAGTTAGACATTCTCGTTGAAGATTTGATTATTGTTGAGTTGAAAGCGGTTGATAAAATTCTTCCTGTACATGAAGCACAAATATTGACGTATCTAAAACTTTTAAAAAAGCCGAAAGGGATTTTGATTAACTTTTATTGTACGAATATATTTTATAATGGGCAAAAAACATTTGTAACAGAAACATACGCTCAATTGCCCAAAGAATAAGAAAATAATGAGCTATGTGTTCAAAATACTCTATTCAACAAATGATTTATACACATAGTACACAATAATTTTTAAACTAAAAAAATTTAGACTAAGCTCATATAGTTGTAAAACAATGAAATTGTTTTACTTCTTTAAGTCAATGCCGAAGGTATTGACAGCTATGTGTTCTTTTTTAAAAAGAAGTAAAAAATAGGAACTAATGTGTTCTCTGTGTTAAAAAAACAAGAAATCATGTGAACTAATATGTCATTTATGTTAGAAATAAAAAACCTGCACGCCGATATTAACGGCAGGGAAATATTAAAAGGCTTGAATTTGCAGGTAAACGCCGGCGAAATCCACGCCATTATGGGACCGAACGGAGCCGGAAAATCGACGTTGGCTTCCGTGCTGGCAGGGCATCCGGCGTTTGAAGTTACCGAAGGCGAAGTACGGTTTTTAGGGAAAAATTTATTGGAATTAGCTCCCGAAGCACGCGCCGCCGAAGGCTTTTTCCTGAGTTTTCAGTATCCGGTGGAAATCCCCGGCGTAAGCATGGTCAATTTCCTCCGCACGGCGATGAACGAACAGCGCAAGTACCGGGGCGAAGAACCGGTTGCCGCGTCGGAATTTCTGCGCTTGATGAAAGAAAAGAAAGAGTTGGTCGAGATGCAAAGCAATTTGACCAACCGCGCCGTAAACGAAGGATTTTCGGGCGGCGAAAAGAAGCGTAGTGAAATCTTCCAAATGGCGATGCTCGAACCGCGTCTGGCTGTTTTGGACGAGACCGATTCGGGTTTGGACATCGACGCTTTGCGCATCGTGGCAAACGGCGTTAATAAATTAGCGGCTCCCGACAGGGCAATTATCGTCATTACGCACTATCAGCGTTTGCTCGAATATATTGTACCCGATTTCGTTCATGTGCTTTTCGACGGGCGCATCGTGAAAAGCGGCGGAAAAGAACTGGCGTTGAAGCTGGAAGCCGAAGGTTACGACTGGATAAAAAAGGAACAAGCCCCCTAATTGGCTTACGCCGAACGTTGTTTCCCCCATAAGGGACTTGTTTGTCTTATTTAAAAAACGATGTGAAAATGAATAATCAAGATGCAACTTCAATTTCTTCCCCTTTGGGGAGTTTAGGAGAGGCTAAATATATTGACTTATACAAGCAGGAACGCGAAACGATTCGGAAAAATTCTTCCGTTTTGTTTACTAATTACCGGGAGGAATCTTTCGAGCGTTTTCGCCGTCTGGGCTTTCCCACTACCAAGCAGGACGACTATAAATATACCGATTTGACTTCGGCGCTGTCTGTGGATTACGCCCTGAATACGGATGTGGAAAATTCGGGAAAAAGCCCTTACGATGTATTCAAATGCACTGTTCAGGGAATAAAATCTTATCTGTATTTTGTTTTGAACGACGCCTTTTATCCTTCGGACGTAAAAAAGGAAACGCTGCCCGAAGGCGTTGTTATCGGAAGTTTAAAGGAAATTGCCGGAACCCGTCCCGAATTGATAGAGCGTTATTTTGCAAAACAAAGCGCGAAGAAAGAGGACGGCATGGCGGCGTTGAACGGCATATTCGCTCAGGACGGCTTTTTTATGTATGTGCCTAAAAATGTGTCGCTTGATAAACCGGTGCAGTTGATTAACATCATGCGCCACGATTCCGATTTTATGGCAAACAGCCATAATCTGGTTATTCTGGAAGAAGGCGCAAAGGCTCAATTGCTCGTTTGCGACCACACGGCGGACGATGTGCGTTTCTTTTCAAACAGGGTAACCGAAGTTTTTGTTGCCGAAAACGCGGTTTACGAGCATTATAAATTAGAAAATACGCACAGCAAAACGACGAATGTATCGACCTTGCTTATCGACCAAAAAGAATCGTCGAAGGTGCTGAACAATATAATTACGCTGCATAACGGACTGACGCGGAACAATATAGAAATCGCGCTGAACGGCGAACATACCGAAACCCTGCTTTGCGGCATGGCTGTCGGCGATAAAAATCAGGAAGTGGATAACTACACGTCTATTTTGCACAACAAACCCAACTGCCACAGCACGGAGCTGTTTAAATACATTTTGGGCGATGAGTCGAAAGGCGGGTTTACCGGACGGATTTATGTGGCGGAAGACGCCCAAAAAACCGAAGCTTATCAGAACAGTAAAAACATCCTGTTGGACAAAACAGCCCGTATGCGCACCAAGCCGCAGTTGGAAATTTACGCCGACGACGTGCGTTGTTCGCACGGCGCAACCATCGGACAGTTGGACGAAACGGCGATGTTTTACCTGCAATCGCGCGGCATTTCCGAAAGCGAAGCCCGCTTGCTGCTGATGTACGCCTTTACAGCCGATGTGATTGAAAACATCCGTATCGACGCGCTGAAAGACCGGATTAAACTTATGACCGAGCATCGTTTGCGCAACAATAGCGCTTCGAGCGACAGTTGCGTTATTTGCCGGTAGTCTTGTCAGAATCCGTGTTATCTGCATTCTAAACCTTAGTCCGCTTTGCGAAAATATCATTGAGAGATGATTTATTTTGTCTTGATATATGAAAATATGTCAGTTATTCTGTTTTCGCAATTTCATTTGTTATCAGCAAGTTGTAATTATTGCGTTAAAATCATATTTATTAATAGCGTCATAATGGCGCATTTTTCCTGTTGGCACTCTATTTGCATTTTTAGTATCAGAAAACAAAAAACACAATATGTTTAACAAAAAATTATAGGAGGATTTAATTATGGCACTCGTACGTTTTAATCAAGCAAACACGCCGTCGGTATTCGACCGCTTTTTTGATTCGGATTTATTTTTCGATTGGTCAAATAAAAATTTTTCAAAAACGAACACCACCCTGCCTTCGGTCAATATTAAAGAAACAAAGGACGCTTACGAATTGCAGTTGGCGGTTCCCGGATTTGAAAAAACGGATTTCAAGGTAGAGGTTCACAACGATGTATTGACGGTTTCATCGGAAAAGAAAGAAGAAAACGAAGGAAAAGACGGTGAAAATTATACCAAAAGGGAATTCAGTTACCAATCTTTCAGCCGTTCCTTTACTTTGCCCGACACGGCGGATTCCAACCGCATCGACGCGGAATATAAAAAGGGGATACTGCATGTGAGCATCCCTAAAAAGGAAGAAGCAAAACCGAAAGAATTGCGTAACATCGAGATTAAATAAGTTTGATTTTGATTGTTTAATAGATGAGGAAAAAGGATTGTCTTGATAAGGGACAGTCCTTTTTTGTGATTTCGTCAGAGGCTGCCCCAAAAGCACACATCCGATTGAATCCTTTTTTAATTGGATTATTTATACAAAATGCCTCGAAAGTTCGCTCTTCTAATGGGTTATGGTTACATTGCTTTGGTAAATTAGCTGTCGCACGACTCGTTTGAGTTGTTTAAGCCGTGATTTGCATTATTTATTAGCTATTAAGAACAGATTTTTTCTTTATCTTTGCGCTTTGGCAATTCGGACAGTGGAGGGTTATTTTTATCCGTATCAGCAAAAATAGTGCTTTTTCCTAATTGCCAAGCGCTTACTACGGTGTATTTTTTACAACACTACCAAAAATTCTTTGCGAATCTTCGTTCGCTTTGCGTTTTTTTAATTTCACATTGTGTCCGGCATTTATATCCACGTTCCATTTTGCAAGCAACGATGCGCGTATTGCGATTTTTACACCGAAGTTGCTCCGCAGTTTATCGAAACATACATCGATGCGCTTGTTCGCGAGTTTTACTTGCGAAAAGACTATCTGCCCGTTGCTCCTGTTCGGAGTATTTATTTCGGAGGCGGAACGCCGAGCGTACTGAGCGTCGCACATTTCAACCGGATATTCAACGCTGTTTCAGAACTTTACAAGCTGGACGAAGACGCCGAAATCACGCTCGAAGCCAACCCCGACGATTTGACGGATGCTTATTTGTCGGAAATCGCCTCCCTGCCTTTCGAGCGTCTGAGCATCGGCGTGCAGTCTTTCGACGACGGCGATTTGAAGCGGATAAACCGCCGCCATACATCCCTGCAAGCGATTGAAGCCGTCCGTAATGCCCAAAAAGCAGGTTTTATGAATATCAGCATCGATCTTATTTACGGACTTCCCGGACAGGATTTGGAACGTTGGAAAAAACAGTTGGAGCAGGCTTTTGCTTTGAAAGTACAGCATATTTCGGCTTACGGATTGACATACGAAGAGGGTACGAAACTCTGGCGTCAGCGTGCAAAAGGCGAAGTACGCGCTACAACCGACGAAACGATGAATGAAATGTATCAACTGTTACTCGAAACGGTAAAGAACAACGGATTTGAAGCATACGAAATATCGAATTTCGCAAAGCCGGGTTTCCGTTCGCGGCACAACTCTTCGTATTGGAAACAAAGACCCTACATCGGCTTGGGACCTTCGGCGCATTCTTTCGACGGCGTTTCGCGGCAATGGAACGTCGCTTCCATACGGAAATATACGGACGCTCTTGCAAACAACAGTCCGTCTTTCGAGCGGGAAGAACTGACGCTTTTCGACCGCTACAACGATTATATCATGGTGTCGCTGCGAACTTCCGAAGGAATTGACGAGGCTTACATCCGCTTGGAATTCGGTAAAGAACTGGCTTCCTACTGTTTAGAAAACATAAAAAGATTTATTCAGACTGAGAAAATATACCGTCTTAACGGCAACTTTCGTTTGACAACGGCGGGAATCCTTATCTCCGACCACATAATCATGACGCTGATGAAGGTGTAAAGCCTTCAAGGGGCTTTTACTTGCGCGGATATTTATCTCCCGACACATCGGGACAAGCAGTGCGTTGCTTGAAAAGCAAAAAACCTTCTGTTGAATTGCCGCAAGTTCTATTTATCAAGATAGCCATTTGTTTCGGTTTTTCCAATCGGGTTTTAACAAGCCGAATACGACAATATCGAGGAAACCCCGCGAATGAAGTTCGGCGGAGCGCATAACGCCTTCTTTTGTGAAACCTAAACGTTCGGCGACAGCCTGGCTCTTTTTGTTGCCCGCGGCTGCGTTCAACTGAATGCGGTACATGTCCAATTCTTCAAAAGCGTATTCGATCAACGCTTCGCATGATTTTGTTATAATACCTTTATGCTGGTATTTTTCCGACAGCCAATATCCAATCTCGGTTTTCTTATTGATAAAGTCGAAATCTTTAAGCCCGATTAATCCGGCAAAGGATTTTTGGAATTGAATACTGAAAGTCAGGTTTTTATCCGAAGAGGCTATCATTTCCCCCACAACCGCCCGCGTGTCGTCCGCCTCGCGGGTGTAATCGACGAAAGGAAGCCATTCGCCCAGATATTCCCGCTCGTTGTCGATGGCGGTAAAAATAGACGGCACGTCGTTGAGGCTTATTTCTCTCAGTACTATATCATTATCAATGATAAATTCTTTTTTTAGCATGTGCGGGAAGAAAATTTTGTTTTAAAACTTAGTTGAACTTTTTCTTTTTAGGTGAAACCGCAAAGAAAAGAAGAAGCGCAAAGAAAAAGGCGTTTAGAACACAGTTTCTATAAACTATAAACTGTAAACTATAAACTGTAAACTTCTCTTTATTCCGTGTTTAGCGATTTCTTGTTTTCGCTTTCCTTGCTTTGCCCGATTTTCATTAGCGGCGGAACGAAGAAAGAAGCGACTCCGGCGGTAATAATCACTGCGCCCGAAATAATAAAGGATTTGGGGATTCCGATAACATCGGCAATAATACCGATAGCGGACAGTCCGATTAGCGACGGTATCATGCTAAGGCTGCCGAACATGGAAAAAACCCGTCCCAAGGCTTGTGGTGCAACGTTCAGCTGGATTACAGCGGTAAACATCGCGTGAAACACAGACCCGGAAATACCTCCCAGTACCGTGAGAATTACAAAAAATACGAATCCCGAAGGCGGCAACACACCCGATAAAAGGAAACTCAATCCCAGAATTACATACATGCAGTTGATAACCGCTACTTTATTGTATTTTATCTGCTTAATGCCCAGGATAAATCCTCCGAGCATCATGCCCATTCCCCATACAATTTCAACTAAGCTTACTTGAAAGGTATTTCCGGCAAAATGTTGCAGGGTCATCAGGGGAAACATGACGCTTATCGGCATCAGGAAAAACATGGAAATAATAGAAAATACAAACAACCACGTCAATCCGCGGCTTTTGATAATTTCCTGCAAACCTTCCCGTATTTCGCGGAAGAGGTTCGGGGCTTGCTTGTGCTCCGTTTTTTCAGGGTTGGGAATTACTACGAATAACAGCGAAGTGCATGCTATGGATGCGCCTAACACGTCGAAAAGCAGTACGTAAGTCATATCGAAAACGGTTATGAACAAAGCTCCCAACGCCGGACCTGCGATGTTCGACACGGAGTATATTATTTGGTTGATGCCCGAAATGCGTACCAGTTCGCTGCTTGGAGCCAGCAGGGGAACAGACGCCTGCATTGCCGGTACGTGAAAGGAAGACCCGACGGAACGCAACGCCAGCAAAGCGTAAATGTATCCGGGTTTTATTTCGCCCATGTAAAATAATCCGGCTAATAGTAAAGAACAAAAGGCGATGAACATGTCGGAAATAATCATCACTTTTTTGCGGTTCCACCTGTCGACAAAAACGCCGGAGAAAAAACCCAAAACGGTTTGGGGCAGGAGGGAGGATATAGCCGCGATAGCCAGTACTTCGGCGGAACCGGTTTCGAGGCTAAGCCAGAGGATGCAGGCGAATCCGACGATGGAACTGCTTAATATAGAAAAGAATTGCCCTGTCCATATAATGGCAAAGGTCTTTTTCCAGTTATTCATAAATGATAAAATTGATGCGGGTTTCTATTCTACGATAAGCTGTTTTTTGTATTTCCGTATCGTATTTTCAAGCCCGAAATAGAGCGCGTCGCTTATCAGCGCGTGTCCGATAGAAACCTCGTTGAGCAGGGGAATGTTGTCGTGCAGGTATGCCAGATTTTCGAGGCTTAAATCGTGTCCGGCGTTGACGCCCAAACCCAATCTCTTTGCCAATTTTGCCGCTTCTACGAAAGGAGCAACCGCTTTTTCCCTGTTCACCGGATAGAATGCGGCGTAAGGTTCCGTATATAATTCGACGCGGTCGGCTCCTGTTTTAGCGGCGTATTCGATGTTTTTCAAATCCGTATCCACAAAAACCGAAACGCGGATACCTGCCTGTTGAAACTCGGCGGCTATTTCTTTTAAGAAGTCGAGATGTTTTACCGTGTTCCATCCGGCATTGGAAGTAATGGCTCCGGGCGGGTCGGGAACAAGGGTTACCTGATGCGCTTTTACTTCTTTCACCAAATCGATAAAACTTTTCGCCGGATAGCCTTCGATATTAAATTCGGTCGAAAGCAGGGGACGCAGTTGACGCACGTCGGCATAGCGGATATGCCGTTCGTCCGGACGCGGATGCACGGTAATTCCGTCGGCTCCGAAACGCTCGCAGTCGAGAGCCACCCTGCATACGTCGGGAACATTCCCTCCGCGGGCGTTGCGCAGCGTTGCCACTTTGTTGATATTGACGCTTAATTTTGTCATCTCGCAGAATTGTTAAATGTTATTATTTGTTTCTATGCCGAATTTATTGCTGTTCAACGTATTTGTAATATTGTGCATTGGAAAAAAATTACTTCCTTTGTACAGCAAAACAACGAATACGGAATAATAGTTGCAAAA
The DNA here is from genome assembly GCA_031270425.1 of Prevotellaceae bacterium. Classification (GTDB taxonomy): domain Bacteria; phylum Bacteroidota; class Bacteroidia; order Bacteroidales; family Paludibacteraceae; genus H1. Next base: position 9,297 of record JAISXQ010000052.1, read on the forward strand.
GTAATGCAAAAAAATGAATTCCGCTTCGTAAGTTTGCGTTGTTTTTTGTTTCAATAAATTGAAAAAAGAGTGTAAATGAAAATTGCTATTTTCGGTAATACGAACCGTCCCGCTATATTGTCCTGCCTTAAAATTATTTTCGCTACCCTGGATAAAAAAGACGTTTCTTTTTTGTTTGAGACGAAACTTTACGCTTATATCCGCGCGAATGGGCTTTGCCCCGGTAATGCTTGCGTTATCGAAAACGGCGATTTTTATGCCGATTTGGCGTTGA
>JAISXQ010000102.1 GCA_031270425.1 Prevotellaceae bacterium
ATCGTAACTCCGCGGCTGCTGTGCACCACAGTAGCATAGCGGTAGTTATGCTGGTGATTGACAGACCGGTACACATTTCGGACGTAAATATATACCGGAGCCGGCTGGCGGTAATAATAGTAAGTCGGATAATAGCCCCAGTAATAAGGCGAACGCCAAACTACATAATTCCGGCTTCGAAACACCTGGTAGATAGGCGGAGTCCATGCGTATGCCGGTTCAACAATATAATTCACGCCGTATAAGTAGGGACTGCCGATAATCTGCACGGATACCTTGTTCCAGCGTTGCTTCTCCACAACGACAGTCGCTACATCCTGATATACATCCATATCGAGCACGGCTTGCAGAACGACCACGTTTACTTTATTGTCGCGCGTTTCGATAACACGTAAATAATCGATGTATCCATCGTTGTTCAAGTCCAGATTTGAAATTTGATTCTGGGGATCGTTGAGCCTGTTTTCAAACTCTTCCAGATTGTTTACTTCGCCAAACAGTGTGGCTACGGCTTCCAAGTCGAGGTTATAACTAATGTCGTAGTTAGTTGCTTCGACGGTGATTCGAGATTGCCCAAAAAGATTCGTCGCTAAAAGTAAGGCAATGCTTAGCGGGATAAAAAAAACAAGTTTCATAACTGTAAAATTTTAAATGTGAATAATAGAAACCATTTCAGACTTCCTCTTATACAAGAGTGTCCTTAACGAATAAAATTCAATTCTTATGGCAAAATAAGCATAAAAAACGCTCACTTCGATATAATTCAATAAAAAACTCTTTATAAAGATACGTGTAAATTGATAATCAGCTAAATATATCTCTTGAATATTTAGTTAAAATCACAATTGTTGCGTTTTATTAACCTCGAAAAAGTTATCGCAATCAAGTTGTGAAACACTGAAAAAAGGCTTTACACGGCTTTTTTGAAAGTACGGAAGAATTGGCTGTTATTTTTGGGAAAGGATATTTTCAGAGAGGAATTGACGGATCTTTTTCAGTGCAATACCCATTTGGTTTTCAACCGTTTTTATCGATATTCCTTTTGTTTCCGCTATTTTTTTGTAGGACAGTTCCTCGATTTTATTCAAAATAAAAATCTCTTTGCATTTTCGGGGTAAACTTTCTATCGCTTTTTCAACAGATTTCAACAACTTGCCGGTATCAAAATTGCCGGCGCCGGAATTTTTATTCCGCATTTGCATTTGCTCTTCGAACCATTGTTCCAGTAATACGGAGCGGTTTTTCTCATCCCTTAAATAATTCAGCATCCTGTTTCTTGCGCTTTGAAAAAGATAGGTCTTGATATGGCTTATTTCGACAGTATTTCTGTTTTCCCAAAGCGATAAAAAAACTTCCTGTACAATATCTTCCACCGCTTGCGCGTTTTGTGTGTAGAAGGAAAGAAAGCGGCACAAGACCTCGTAATAGAGATCGTATATTTCTCTAAAACTTTTCAGGTTTATTAATATGGGGGGTGTCCTTTCCAATATATGAAAAGTCTAAGGCAATTATTTTTAAAGTTATGCTTGCAAAAATAAAAAAAATTATTTAGACAAACTTTAAACATGGAGAAATTTTGCAAAATCGCAGAACAACTTTGAAAGCTTATAGGATACAAGTAGATTTCCGGCGGGAATTTGTCCGGTTGTTTGTAGATATTCCGTCAGTTGCCGGCTGCGTTTTTCCATCATGCGCAAACGGTTTTTAACGAATAAAAATTGTAAAAAGGAAAGAAAGTGTTTTTGTAATAAAACTTATTTTTATACCTTTGCACGGTTTTTTAATATCAGGTCAACAAATGTCTAAGTTTGCACAGTATAATATTCCCCTTAAAGACATGACAGGGGTCAATGTGTTGGAGTACGACTTGGATGACGCGTACTTTAAAAAGATAGACAGTCCCGAAGTTCAAAAAGGGCTGGTTAAAGCTTCGGTCAGGGTAGAAGAAAAAAGCGGGGCGTTTGAACTTCAATTTCTTCTCGACGGGTACGTGAATATTCCTTGCGACCGCTGTTTAAGCGATATGGAACAGCCGATACACTGCAAAGATCAACTGAAAGTGAAACTGGGCGACCGGTTTTCGGAAGAAAATGAAATAGTTATCGTACCCGAATCGGAAGGAACGATTAATGTTGCCTGGTTTCTGTACGAATTTATTGTTTTGAGCATTCCTGTCAGGCATGTACATGTTCCGGGCGGATGCAATAAAACAATGACCTCGAAACTGAAAAAACACATGGTGCGTCAGAGCGACGAAGACGGCGGCAGCGATCTCGAATACGACGATGACGACTATGTTGCCGACGAAATACCGACCGACTCGGGATGGGACGGACTACAAAATATATCGGATAATAATTAAATTAATAGAATAAGAAAATGGCACATCCTAAAAGAAAGCAATCGAAACAACGTACCGCAAAAAGGAGAACTCACGATAAAGCAAAACTTCCTACCTTGGCTGTTTGTTCAAATTGCGGGGCAACCCATATTTACCATACTGTTTGCGGCGAATGTGGTTATTACAGAGGAAAATTGGCAATTGAAAAATTAGCGGTTTAACACAATCATCCGCACGAATCGCACAGTAGCGTTTTGACAAAAATAGCTAAGCCCTGAGTGTCGAAAACTTTGGGCTTGATTTTTTCATACGGTTTTAATTCTGATTTATATGTCTAAAATTCATGCAGTTATCACGGGTGTAGGGGGTTATGTTCCTGATTACATTTTAAACAACCAGGAACTTAGTACCATGATGGATACAAGTGATGAATGGATAAGAACCCGCGTCGGCATTGAAGAACGCCGCATATTAAAAGAAAAAAATACCGGCGCTTCTTTTCTGGCGGCTAAGGCTATCGACGACCTGTTTTCAAAAACCAAAGAATCTCCGGAAAATATCGAACTGGTAATTTGCGCGACAACCACATCCGACCACATCTTTCCGTCATGCGCCGCAATGACGGCTGAGCGGACAGGAATTAAAAATGCCTTGGCATTCGATATTCAGGTAGCCTGTTCGGGATTTATTTCCGGTTTGGAAATTGCCGCAGCCTATATCGAATCGGGCAAATATAAAAAAGTACTGGTTATCGGAGCCGAAAAAATGTCGGCGATAATCGATTACACCGACCGCACCACAGCGCCTTTGTTCGGCGACGGAGCCGGCGTTGTTCTGCTCGAAGCCACCACCGGAGAACTTGGCATTATGGATTCTTTAATTCATACCGACGGTTCGGGAGGCAAGCACTTGCGTATAAAATCCGGCGGTTCGGCTTATCCGGCTACGGCGGAAACTGTCGAAAAAAGAGAGCATTACATCTACCAGGAAGGTCAGCATGTGTTTAAGCATGCCGTGTCCAACATGTCGGAAGTTTCGGTGGCAATTATGAAGAAAAACAACCTGACGAAAGACAACGTGGCATGGCTCATACCTCATCAAGCCAACTTGCGTATTATCGACGCCGTAGCCAAACGGACAGGGATTGAATACGAAAAAATCATCATCAACATAGATCGTTACGGCAATACATCGGCGGCAAGCATTCCCCTTTGTTTGTGGGAAGCGGAGTCGAAGTTCAAAAAAGGCGACAATATAATACTTACCGCCTTTGGCGCCGGATTCACCTGGGGAGCCGTTTACCTGAAATGGGGATATTAAAAGAGTTTATAGTTTACAGTTTAGAGTCCGGAATTCAGAGTTTAGAGTCTGGAATTTAGAGTTTACAGTTTGAAGTTTAAGTAATTCCGAACTACAAACTATAACAATAGTTCGTTACAAAAATAGTTTCAAATCAATAAGCTAATAATAAGCTAAT
>JAISXQ010000134.1 GCA_031270425.1 Prevotellaceae bacterium
CAACATAGTTAACTTAACAATAGTATTTTTATCTTTTTTTTTTAAAAGTGCACATAGCTGTAAAATAGTTGGCTACGCTGAACGTTGTTTCGGTAAACCGGAATAGTTTTACCTTGTGAGCCATAAACACCCAAAAGTTCATATCGAAGATATGGACGGCTATGTGGTCTCTTCTAAAAAAAATGTGAAAAACTATAAACTATAAACTATAAACTGAATTAAAACTATTGTTTTCTATGTGTTTATGTTTGAAAAAACTTTTTTTTGTCATGTACCAAGTCTTTTTCGTGTAAATTGACTACGCCGAACGTTGTTTTGTGGACTTTTAAAACATCTCCTTTGGAAGCGGCTTCAAAACTCACTCGTAAAATGAAAACGGATATTCTCGAAATCGTTCTGCGCCATTTGCAGCACATAGCCCGAATCGGCTAAGAAAACATCGCGTCCTTCCTTATCCTTTGCCATGTATTGCGCTTTCCGTCGTTTAAAGTTCTCCAATTCCACCGGATTGTCGCTTTCGATCCAACAGGCTTTATGCAGCGAAATAGCTTCCCAACGGCATTGTGCGCCGTATTCGTGCAGCAAACGGTATTGGATTACTTCAAATTGCAGTTGTCCCACCGTGCCGATAATTTTCCGGTTATTGTATTGGCTTACAAACAACTGCGCCACGCCTTCGTCCATCAGTTGCGAAACGCCTTTTTCCAATTGTTTCGATTTCATCGGGTCGGCGTTTTCGATGTATTTAAACATTTCGGGCGAAAAGCTCGGCAGTCCTTTAAAATGCAATTCCTCTCCCGAAGTCAGCGTATCGCCGATTTTGAAGGTTCCCGTATCGGGCAAGCCTACAATGTCGCCGGCAAAAGCCTCGTCGAGCGTTTCCTTTTTCTGCGCCATAAATGCCGTGGGACTCGAAAAACGCATCATCTTTTTGTGGCGGATGTGTTTGTAGTTCACGTTGCGCTCGAAACGCCCCGAACATACTTTCACAAAAGCGATACAGCTCCGGTGGTTCGGATCCATATTGGCGTGTATCTTGAAAACAAAACCGGTAAAAGTTTCTTCGTAAGGATCGACTACGCGCTCTTTTGCCTGTACCGGACGGGGCGACGGCGCGATTTCCACAAAGCAGTTAAGCAGTTCCTTTACCCCAAAATTATTCAACGCGCTTCCGAAAAATACCGGAGCAAGTTCACCGGCAAGGTATTTTTCCTTGTCAAAAGCGGGGTAAACGCCTTCTATCAGTTCCATATCTTCGCGCAGTTTCAGGGCGTTTTTTTCTCCGATATGCTTTTCGAGTTCGGGATTGTCGATGTCCTCAAAAGCCAGCGATTCGCTGATAGACTGTTTGTTGGGCGTAAAAAGCTCCAATTGCTGTTCGTATATATTGTAAACGCCTTTAAACGAAATCCCCATGCTGATGGGCCAACTCAAAGGGCGCGCCTGGATACCGAGTTCGGCTTCCAGTTCGTCCAGCAGGTCGAAAGCGTCGCGTCCTTCGCGATCCATTTTGTTGACAAAAACGATGACCGGCGTATTGCGCATACGGCAGACATTCATCAGCTTGCGGGTCTGCGCTTCCACGCCCTTTGCCGAATCGACAACGATAATCACGCTATCCACCGCCGTAAGCGTGCGGTAAGTGTCTTCGGCAAAATCCTGGTGCCCGGGCGTATCGAGGATGTTGATTTTATAGTCCCTGTATTCAAAACCCATTACCGACGTGGCAACCGAAATACCGCGCTGCTTTTCAATCTCCATCCAGTCCGACGTGGCGGTTTTCTTTATTTTGTTCGACTTTACGGCTCCCGCCACATGGATAGCGCCTCCAAAAAGCAACAGTTTCTCGGTCAGTGTGGTTTTTCCCGCGTCGGGATGGCTTATAATGGCGAAAGTCCGCCGGCGTTGTATCTCGCTTTGTATGCTCATAATCTGTTTTTTCGCAGCGCAAAGGTATCGTTTTTTCAGGAAATACCAAATATGGAGAGTACAGAACACAGAGTATAGAGAAAAGCCCCTTAGTAACTTATTGATTATTGAATAAAAAGTCCTTATTGCTTATTTTTTATAGTATTTGTCTGATAATAAGCGATAAGGATAGATTAAGAAACTGATTTTGCAGTTACTAAGGGAATTTCGTCAAGCGGGTATTATGAAATATATCGTCGATATTCATTATTAAAAAGGAAACAAAAGCGGAAGCGCCAAGATCATTACAATAGCGAATATCAACTGTAAAGGCGCTCCTACCCGGATATAATCCATAAACCTGTATCGCCCCGGCGACATGACGAGCGCATTGGGCGGTGTGGAAAACGGACTTGCAAAACACATACTTGCCGCCACCGCTACGGCGAATAAAAACGGAATAGGATTAAGTCCCAGTTTCAGCGCCGAGTTGATGGCAATAGGAGCTAACAGCACAGCGGTTGCCGTATTGCTGATAAACATAGTCATTATTGAGGTTACCAGATAAATGCCGCCTAACAGCATGACCGGATGCATATTTCCCAATGTGGAAACAAGCATTGTTGAAACAGCTGATGTGCTTGTTTTGAACAGCCTC
>JAISXQ010000159.1 GCA_031270425.1 Prevotellaceae bacterium
CGGCGTATTGGTCAGCGTAATCGAAGCGCCCTCTTCTACAACGCGTTCGGCAACTTTCCACGCGATGGACATATCGTTCAACGCCCCGAAAATAATCCCTTTTTTACCTTTCAATAAATTATTACCCATAGTTTTTATGATGTTTAAAATGTATCTTCAATTAAAATTTCGGCACAAAAGTACAAAAAATGTGCAATATTTGGTCTTATTTTTTCATTTTTAAGATAACGGGGATTGAAGCCTTATAAAGGTTTGCGCCGGTTTATAATCGGCGTGTTGCCCGGTAAAGCAAAGATAATATTGAATGTTTGTTTTTTGCCCGATGATTTTTTTTTAAAAATTTGAGAAACATACTACGGTAATTCAAAATAAAGTTTATAATTTTACAATCGAAAAACTTATCTGATATGACATAAAGTAAAAAACAAATTATTAGATATTTGGAATAGCATTGCGCTGTATTCTGACTTCCGAAATTACCACAAAATGAAGTCCCGCGAATATTATAACGCTCGTAGAAATGGAGCTTACTTATTTGGGACAAGGTTGTGGTAAACCTCGGAAGTGTATTTGGAAGTCTGCTTTCTTTTTGTCTGATTTCAAGATAAAAGGAGTTAATAGCCGAAAATCCTTCAAAGAGTAGGCATAATTTTAAATTTTTTATCTATGCAAAAACTCACTACAAACAGAGGGTTTTGGTTGACATTATTACTGTCAATCGTAACATTAGGCATTTACGGATTGTATTTGCAATACGCATTTGCCAAAGAAACAAACATTGCCTGCCGTGAAGACGGAAAGAAAACAAATGGTTTGGTTGTTTTCATTTTGTTGTCCATTATCACACTTGGAATTTATTCTATTGTGTGGGAATGCGGTTGGATTAACCGTTGCAATAACTATCTTGTTAAGCACGGCAAACCCGAAGGATTGCAGGTATCTACTTATCTGCTGACTATTTTCCTTTTGGGTTGGCTTACGCTTGGTGTTATGTACATTGTTATAATGTGTAAACAATTGTATCTGCAAAATGCAGTGAATAGGACTTACAACGAATTGAATAATTTGTAATAGGATTATCATTTGAAAAAACAATTATCCGAATTTCCGTACCTTTGCGTAATAAAAATATCCCGCAGAACATTAAAAGATGAAACAGCCATTAAATCAAAAACTGAATATAGCTATTGTTGCCGGAGGCGATTCGTCCGAAGCGGGTGTTTCGCTCCGAAGCGCCCGGGGATTGTATTCTTTTATTGATAAGGAGAAATACAATCTTTACATTGTTACTATTATAGGCAAAGAGTGGTTTGTAGAGATGCAGCATACTACGTCTTTACATGATACCGAAAAATATCCGGTGGATAAAAACGATTTCAGTTTTACGCGCGGCGGTGTAAAAACCGTTTTCGATTTTGCCTACATTACCATTCACGGCACGCCGGGCGAAAACGGTATTTTGCAGGGTTATTTCGAACTGCTCAGTATTCCCTATTCCTGTTGCGGCGTGCTGGCTGCCGCGCTAACTTTCGATAAATTTGCCTGCAACCAATACTTGAAAGGCTTTGGCGTAAAAGTGGCGGAATCGCTCGTTTTGCGAAAGGGACAGGGAATAAGCGGCAGGGAAGTGGCGGAGAAAACCGGTTTTCCCTGCTTCATAAAGCCGAGCGTGGGCGGAAGCAGTTTTGGCGTTACCAAAGTAAAATCGGAAGAACAGGTGCAGCCAGCTATCGAAAAAGCATTTGCCGAAGGCGACGAAGTGATGATAGAAGCTTTTGTGGAAGGCGTGGAAATTACCTGCGGCATATACAAAACGGCGGAAAAAACAGTGGCTTTCCCTATAACGGAAGTGGTCAGCGAGAACGAATTTTTCGACTACGACGCCAAATACAACGGTCAGGTGCAGGAAATAACGCCCGCCCGCATCAGCGACGCATTGACGAAACGTGTTCAGCAACTTACAGCAGCTATTTACAACATTTTAAACTGCAAAGGCATTGTGCGTATCGATTATATTATTTCCGCAGGCGAAGTAATCAACCTGTTGGAAGTGAACACCACGCCCGGAATGACTGCCACGAGTTTTATCCCGCAACAGATACGCGCCGCGGGATTGGATATTAAGGAAGTGATGACGGATATAATAGAGAATGAATTTAGCAAGGCTTAGAAACCGTTTCCTACTGATTTTCGAGGATGAAAACTATTAACGAAATACTACAACTTATAAACAGTGAAATAGATAAAACCGCTTGGACAAAAGAGCCTCGCGGGCTTTACGAACCAATCGCTTATACGCTTCGTTTGGGCGGTAAACGCATCCGTCCGGCGGTAGCGTTGATGGCTTGCAATCTGTTTTCGGAAGATGTTCAGCCGGCGATAAAACCCGCTATCGGCATTGAAATTTTCCACAACTTTACCCTGCTTCACGACGATATTATGGACAAAGCCGACCTGCGCCGCGGACAGCCGACCGTACACAAAAAATGGGACGAAAACACGGCGATTCTTTCGGGCGATATGATGCAAATAGCGGCTTATCAATTTATAGCCGAGACGAAAGCGGAATATTTAAAGCAGGTTCTGGATATTTTTTCACAGACTGCCGGCGAAGTATGCGAAGGGCAGCAATACGATATGGAATTTGAAAAGCGCGAAACGGTAAGCGTCGCGGAATATCTGGATATGATCCGCCTGAAAACGGCTGTTTTGCTGGCTGCCTCGTTGAAGACCGGCGCGGTTCTCGGCGGCGCAAAAGCAGAAGATGCGCAGGCGTTATACGATTTCGGCATCGACATCGGAATGGCTTTTCAACTGAAAGACGATTTATTGGACACTTACGGCGACGAAAAAACTTTCGGTAAGAAAATCGGCGGCGACATCCTCTGCAACAAGAAAACCTACCTGCTGACCACTGCTTTGGAAAAGGCGGACGCCGTACAGCGCGAAAAATTACAGTCCTGCCTGCAAATACCGTCCGGGCGCGAGGAAGAAAAAATTACGTTCGTAACGTCTGTTTACGATGAACTGAACGTAAAAGTCGCTTGCGAAGATGCCATGAATAGTTATTATTCGTCGGCGATGGCAAATCTCGACAACGTACAAGTAGATAACGACAAAAAGCAGGAATTAAGAATCCTTGCCAAAAAACTGATGTTCCGCGAGGATTAACCGCTTATTTCTGAGCCAAACGGACAACAAGGTC
>JAISXQ010000239.1 GCA_031270425.1 Prevotellaceae bacterium
GTACAGTCGGCAAAAAGCGGCGCCACAAAACGGATTTGTTCGCCGGAACTTGTATGCCGCGCATCGACATAAGAGATTATTTCGCTTTCAGAAACGGCGTTAAATGCCTGATAATTAAGAAATAAATGGATGTTGGAATATGCTGCGATATTCGTCATTCGTTTTTCCTCGTCTGTTTTCGCCTGGGACGATCCGTTGGGATAATGTTCGGTGTCAATCAGGCGGATGATGCGCTCAAAATCGCCATAAACGCCGAGTGTATGAACGCGGACTTCCGCGCTTGCATTGCCGCCAAGCGTGGGACGGTCGTGAACGAGCGCCACCTGCAAACCCTGTTCGGCAGCGGCAATAGCGGCGGCGCAACCGGCAAGTCCGCCTCCTACGACCACAAAATCAAAGCTTCTTGAAACGATTGTTTTCGGGACGCCGGTATTGCTTCGCCATTCCGACAGCTTTTTGGCTTCGTTGGGCGGCGAGACATTCTCTTTGGAGAAGAAAACCGCGTCGCAACGCCCTTCAAATCCGGTTAAATCGTTCAACTCAATTTCTACATTTTCCGTCTTAATATCCACGACTCCGGCATATTGCCACGCCCAGTCTTCGAGTGTTCCCAGCTCGGTTTCAAGGGTTTCTCCATCTACCACAAGGCGGAAACGCCCCGGCGCAGTCCAGTCGCCTGCCGCCCAGTTTTTGGTGCGCGCCCAGACGTGGTAGTTTCCAATTTCGGCAAAATGCGCAGTGGTTTTTGCATTTGCCACCGGTTTGCCCAAACCGTGCGCCAGCAGGTAGGGCGAACCCATTTCAAAAGCGAACTGTTGGTCGATAACCCAAGCGCCTGTGTTTTCAAAACTTTCGGCTTCGATAAGCAAATCGTTTTCGTTTCCACGTGCAGAAAACGAAATACAATACAACGATAACAATAACAAGACTGTTTTTTTTACATTCATAATATTTACAGTTTTACAGTTCAACAACAAAGATTAATAAAATCTGTTTTTTCAGAACAAAGATACATACAATATCAATTCGACATTTTCTGTTTTATCGCAAATTCATGCAGTTATGAAGCGCAGTTTGTAAAATTGTCGCAAACAATACATCATTTTGTCGCAAAGCATGTAACCGGCAATAAAACGAGTTGTAAATGTTGTTTATACCAACGAAAGTTCGGAACGTTGGAAAAGTTTAAGTTCCAAAACAGTTTCTATACAGAAATGGCTGAAAAAAACGAATAATCGGGAATACCGGGAAGGAATTTATATTGGGCGGTGGCAAGGTCTATACGGCAAGCGTAATGTTCCATACCGTTGCTGAGCATAAAATAATCCACTTTCAATTTTGAATTGTAAACAGCCACCTGGTCGAAAACCGCTTGCGAAACAGGAATATCCGGCGCTTTAAATTCCAGTATTAACTGCGCCTGCGCATCCCTGCCGAACAGAACTGCGTCGCAACGCCTCTTCATTCCGTTCACTTCCAACTGGTGCTCTACTGATAAAAGAGCCGGAGGGTAGCCTTTTTCTTCCGTCAGGAAACGGATAAAATGCTGCCGCACCCATTCTTCGGGCGTAAGCGCAACGTAGCGTTTACGCTGAGAATCAAGAATAACGTATTTTTCACCCCGTTTCTTTACGTTGAAATTATATTGAGGTAAGTTTAATTGCAACATTTTTTGTATTTTTGTCCGGCGGTTTTTCCGGTTGTCTCTTGCCGGACAACAAAAATAATACAAATTTTGGAATCAAGAGTCATTGACTAAATTCAAAACTTAAACGAATGAAAACAAAAAAAGAAATTGTCGAAAATTGGTTGCCGCGCTACACAAAACGCGCATTGGAAGATTTTAGCGATTATATCCTGCTGACCAATTTTACCAACTATGTAGAACTTTTTGCCCAATGGAACGGCGTGCCGGTGTTGGGCAGAGACGGAAATATGCCAAATGCTTCCGCGAACGGAATAACGATTATTAATTTCGGCATGGGAAGCCCTAACGCGGCGATTATTATGGATATACTGTCGGCAATCCATCCGAAAGCCGTACTGTTTTTGGGCAAATGCGGCGGATTGAAGGATAAAAACCACGTTGGCGATTATATTTTGCCAAGCGCTGCCATCCGGGGCGAAGGAACTTCAAACGATTATTTCCCGCCCGAAATACCGGCGCTTCCCGCTTTCAGCCTGCAACGCGCCGTGTCGTCCAACATCCGCGACTTCGGCAAGGATTATTGGACAGGAACCGTCTATACGATGAACCGCCGCGTGTGGGAACACGACGAAAAATTCCGTTCCTACCTGAAAATCACCCGCGCCATAGCCATCGATATGGAGACGGCAACGCTTTTTTCCGCCGGATTTTACAACGGAATCCCGACCGGAGCGCTACTGCTTGTTTCCGACATGCCTTTGCAGCCCGACGGCGTTAAAACCTCGGAAAGCGACAAAAAAGTAACCGGAAATTTCGTCGAAGAACATTTGAAAATAGGAGCTAAATCCTTGTCGTCGTTAATAAACAACAGCCGGACAATCAAGCATTTGAGATTCGAGTAGGGTAGGGGAATGGCAAAAAAAACAATAACATACGAACAAATTCTTTCGGATTTAAAGCAAAAGCAATACGCTCCTGTTTACCTGTTGACCGGAGAGGAGGCGTATTATATCGACCTGATTTCCGATTTCATCCAAAATAATGTGCTGGACGAAATGGAACGGGAGTTTAACCTGACAGTTCTGTACGGAAAAGATACGGATATAAGTTCCGTAATAAATGCCGCCAAGCGTTATCCGATGATGTCGAATTATCAAGTCGTTATCGTTAAGGAAGCGCAACATATAAAGGCGTGGGACAATTTGGCGTATTACCTGCAAAAGCCCTTGAATTCGACAATTTTGGTGTTGTGTTATAAATATGGCGTTCCCGATAAGCGCAAAAAATGGGTGTTGGATATTGATAAAGCCGGAGTCGTTTTCGAATCGCAGAAATTGCGCGATTACGAAACAGCCGGTTGGATTGCCCAATACGCCAAAAGTAAAAACATACAATTGGACGAAAAAGCGACGGCGTTGCTCGCCGAATTTCTGGGAAGCGATTTGAGCAAAATTGCCAATGAACTCAACAAATTAGCGCTTACCATAGCCGCAGGAACCCGCATAACTCCCGATATAATTGAAAAAAACATCGGAATCAGTAAAGATTATAACGTATTCGAGTTGCAGGCGGCGCTTATCAACAGGGATGTATTGAAAGCCAACAGGATTATCCGGTATTTTGCCGACAACAAGAAAAACAATCCGCTTGTTCTGGTTCTGGGACAGCTGTTTAACTTTTTTAGCAATTTGATGCTATATCATTACCTGAACGATAAAAGCCAAATGACCGTTGCTTCGGAGTTAAAGATAAATCCTTATTTTGTAAAGGATTATGCAAAAGCCGCCCGGATATTCGGCGCATGGAAAACGATGAATATTATTTCGCATATCCGGGAAACCGACGCGCGGAGCAAAGGCGTTGAAAACTCCGGAGCGGACGATGGGGATTTGATGAAAGAGTTAATTTACAGGATATTGCACTAATAAATAAAAATCCATAATGACATTTTTTATTGAAATTAGATTCGGATTGTTTTTTTATATTATCTTTGCGGACTGTTTTTAAGTGTTAAGAATGTTATAAATCGATTAATTTTAAATCAAGATATGCCAATAGAAATAAAAGAAGTTCGAACGAAAAAAGAACTGAAACAGTTTGTTCGTTTCCCTATAAAATTATACAAGGATAATTCTTGTTTCTGTCCGCCGCTTGAATTCGACGAGCTTAATACGCTGAATCCCGAAAAAAATCCGGCATTTGAAGTTTGCGACCATGTTTTATTTTTGGCGTATAAAAACGCTGAAATAGTCGGGCGCATCGCCGGTATTGTAAACCACAGGGCAAATAAAAAATGGAAGGTGAAAAAAACACGTTTCGGGTGGATTGATTTCATTGACGATTTGGAAGTATCGAAAGCCTTATTCGACGCTGTAAAAAACTGGGGTAAAGCCAAAGGCATGGAAGTTATGAACGGACCTGTCGGTTTTACCGATTTTGACCACCAAGGACTTATGCTGGCGGGATTTGAATACAATTCGCCTATGGCAAGCCTCTATAACTACGAATACTATATCAGGCATTTTGAAAATTATGGCTTGGAAAAAGATATAGACTGGATTGAGTTTAAAATAACGCCGCCGCCAACAATTCCCGAACGAATGGAACGTGTTGCGAAGCTGGTAATGGGCAAATACAATGTAAAAGTAGATAAGGTTCGCTCCGCCAAAGAATTAAAGAAAAAATACGGATACGCTTACATGGACGTGCTCGACGAAGCTTATCAGCCGCTCTACAACTATTCTCCCTTGACCGACAAACAAAAACGCTACTATGCGGACATGTACTTTCCGATGGTAAATTTCGATTTTGTAACAATAATCACCAATGAAAAAGAAGAAATCGTAGGGGTAGGGGTGGGGATGCCCAATATTTCGGACGCGTTGCGCAAGTGCGGAGGAAATCTCTTTCCATTCGGATTTATCTATGTTTTACGCGCTTTGAAAGCAAAAAAAATGAAACGCTTCGACTTGCTTCTTATCGCGGTGCGTAGCGATTATCAAAATAAAGGCATTAACGCGTTGTTTTTTTACGATCAAATACCTTATTTTAACAAATATGCTATCCAGGAAGTAGAAACAACGTCGATACTGGAAACCAACTCTAAAAGCATTGCCAACTACGAACTTTTCGAGAAAAACCTGCATAAACGCCGCAGGGCTTATGTTTTACATATTTAAAGTAGAGTTGTCCACGAATTACACGAATTAACAAGAAACTTTAATTTAAATAAATGAAAAATGGATTTTTTTTTTTATCTTTATATTTTTAGTGTAAAATAGTGTAATTAGTGGACTTTTTTAAAAAAAATAACA
>JAISXQ010000195.1 GCA_031270425.1 Prevotellaceae bacterium
AAGAAATCAGCTAAAACAGGAAAATCCTCGAAAACTCCACCCAAACTCCCCTTTCAGGGGGCGGGGGGGCAAGCTTCCCACCTTTCGTGGAAACCCGGCACAATGATTTATCCCCTGCCGGCGGTAATGGTTTCCTGCGGCGCGTGCGAGGACGAATACAACATCATTACCGTTAGCTGGACAGGAACCATCTGCACCAATCCGCCAATGTGCTACATATCCATCCGCCCCGAACGCCACTCTTACGACCTCATCAAACGCAATGGCGAATTTGTTATCAACCTCACGAACGAAGAACTGGCTCGCGCCGCCGACTGGTGCGGCGTTCGCAGCGGAAAAGACGTGAATAAATTCGCCGAGATGAAACTCACGCCCCTGAAAGGCGAAACGGTTGCCGCGCCAATTATCGCGGAAGCGCCGCTTTGCATCGAATGTAAAGTGAAGCAAATTATCCCGCTCGGCTCGCACGATATGTTTATAGCCGATGTGGTAAACGTGCAGGCAAACGCCCGCTTTATCGACCCCGAAACGGATAAATTCGATATGGATAAAGCCAAATTAATAGCCTACGCCCACGGACATTATTACAAGCTCGGCGAAGAAATCGGGCGGTTCGGGTGGACGGTGAGGAAGAAGAAAGCCTCCCCAAGCCTATTTATAAGCAATATCAAACTTTTTGAAAGCAAATTGATAAAAAAACATAAATAAAACACGGAAATGTCAAAGAAAAAGAAAAACAACAACCAACAGATTCTTTCTCCCACGCAGTACATCAAAACCAAAGCCCGCAACCTGCCCATAACGGAGTGCCTCATCAACAAAAATTGGCAAGAAAGCGGTTTGGCAAACATTCTTGTGGTACGACAACACAAATCGGGAAACTATACAATCGGACTCTATTTAGTCGATATTTTTTGTCTGGGAGTAAAAAACGCCGCTTACAAGTTCAATATCTCCGAAGAAGAACTTGAAGAAATACGCGAACATACTCTATGGGAGCCGGTATCCTACGAAGTTGTACACAATATTATATATGGAGGATTGGCTTACGCCGAAGACTTGGGAATCGCCCCTCACAAGGACTTTGCCCTTAGCCGCTACATTCTCGAAGAAGATACGGACGAAATCCCGCTTATCGAATACGAATTCGGCAAAAACGGAAAACCTTTTTTGGTAGCTAACAGCAAATTGGAATTGAATAAATACCGCGACATTCTGGAAAAAGCAACCGGAGGCGATTATAATTTTTCTTTACCGGAGGACGACGAGGACGAGGACGATGATTATGATTACGATAATGATGAATTGACGGTAAATTTGGAAAAATTCAAACAGATGTTTGAAAAAAGCCAATCGTTGCCGCATACGGACTATGCTTACAAACATCCCGAATATCCCAAAGAACTGAATCTTACGCACGACGAACTGAATGTTTTGCTTCTGCCCGAAAATAACGACTGTTTAAACCGCGAAACAATCGACCGGCTACTTGCCCTGCCGCGCGAAACCCTTATAAAAGATTTGGAACAATGCGTTTTATACCTCATCGGGCAATATCTCGACAAAGGGCAATTGTGGCAAGATAATGTTTACGGCAGCATGGGACACTGCCTGCTGCTTTTGGGCGAACTGCGGGCGGAAGAATCGCTCGACGTTGTACTCGAAGTCATGAGGCAGGATGAAGGATTGGCGGAATTTTACTTTGGCGACTATGCGGATAGATTTTTGGTGCTTACCCTCTATTACGTTGGCGGCAAACAACTCGACAAACTGCTCGGATACGTAAAAGAACCGGGACTTTATATCTCTCTGAAAGTTTTTGTTTTTCCGACCCTTGTCATGCTCGCACAAAATGAGCCTGAAAGACGCTTGGAAGTCGTAGAATGGTTTCGCGAGGTGTTGAATTTCTTTTACGAAAAAAGAAACGATTCGGCTTACTTCGATGCAAGTTTAACAGGATTGATGATGGGTGATTTAATAGACCTGCAAGTAGCGGAACTTCTCCCCGAAATAAAACAACTCTTCGATACCGGTTTTGTGGACGAAATATGCGCAGGCAATTACGATGAGGTCAAAAAAGAGATATCCTCGCCGGAATTCGGTTCTATGAACAGTTACAAGCCGGTTGACATTTACGAACGCTACGAAATTTTGCTAAACTAAGAAAATGCGGGAATGTGCGCCGGTAATTTGGGTAAAAACGAAAAAAAGCGGATTGAGCAACGAAGCGAAATACCATGCCGTACCGGTAAGTTCGGGGCTTGTCGGTACGCGGCAGGTGGCGAAAAACGCCGCTATGCGCAGCACGCTGTCCGAAGAATGTACGCCCCGCCGCGTAAAAGCAAAAAAATATGCTTCCGCGCCGACGGGGAGTTGAAAAACAACCTGAAATTTATTACCTTTGAGCGGGAAAAGTAAATCCCTGCATTTATAAGATATTAGACATGGCTAAGAAATCGAGTTTTTAGGACTTTGGGAACAGTTAAACAATCCCTATTTTAAAGGGGTCGAATTCGACTCCTTTCTGTATGAAGCTGGCAGCAACGCGTTTAACCATAATAAACGGAAAATTAAAAGAGCGGTGTTCCGGTATCTTTGTAGAAAAACAACAACCGACGAAAGGGCAAAGCCCTGACAGGAAATAATAACATATATATGAAACGAGACCAACAAATTTTCGACATTATCGCGCGTGAAAAACAGCGCCAACTAAAAGGCATTGAGCTGATTGCCTCAGAGAACTTCGTAAGCGAACAAGTAATGGAAGCTATGGGTTCGGTATTAACCAACAAATACGCCGAAGGCTACCCGGGCAAGCGTTACTACGGCGGTTGCGAAGTAGTGGACGAAAGCGAACAAATCGCCATCGATCGTCTGAAACAAATTTTCGGAGCCGAATACGCCAACGTACAGCCGCACTCCGGAGCGCAAGCCAACGCCGCCGTATTCCTTGCCTGCCTCAATCCGGGCGACAAATTCCTCGGACTGAACCTGTCACATGGCGGGCACTTATCGCACGGCTCGCCGGTTAACAGTTCGGGTATTCTTTATCAAGCTTTGGAATATAACGTGCGTCAGGATACAGGATACGTGGATTACGACCAAATGGAAGAAGTAGCCCTGCGCGAACGCCCAAAGCTGATTATCGGCGGAGGCTCGGCGTATTGCCGCGAATGGGATTACAAACGCATGCGCGCGCTTGCCGACAAAATCGGCGCGATATTTATGGTCGATATGGCGCACCCCGCCGGACTGATTGCCGCCGGACTGCTCGAAAATCCGGTAAAATATGCCCATATTGTTACCTCGACAACGCACAAAACCCTGCGCGGACCTCGCGGCGGCGTTATCCTGACAGGTAAGGACTTCCCAAACCCTTGGGGCAAAACCACTCCGAAAGGCGAAGTAAAAATGATGTCCGCCCTGCTCGATTCGGCTGTTTTCCCCGGCATACAAGGCGGACCCCTCGAACATGTTATCGCCGCCAAAGCCGTTTCGTTCGGCGAATGCCTGCAACCCGAATATAAAGAATATCAGGCGCAAGTAAAAAAGAACGCGGCAACTTTGGCAAACGCATTAATCGGGAGAAAATTCGACATCGTTTCCGGCGGTACGGACAACCACTTAATGTTGGTCGATTTACGTTCCAAGTATCCCGATTTGACAGGGAAAATTGCCGAAAAGGTGTTGGAGGAAGCCAACATTACGGTAAACAAAAACATGGTTCCTTTCGACAGCCGTTCGGCATTCCAAACTTCGGGAATCCGCTTGGGTACGCCCGCCGTCACAACGCGCGGCGCAAAAGAAGACCTGATGCTCGAAATTGCAGAAATGATAGAAACTGTCCTGTCGAATGTGAACAACGAAGCGGTAATCAAATCAATACGCGAACGGGTGAATAAAACGATGGAGAAATATCCGTTATTTGCGTGGTAAAAAATCAGTCCCTTACTATAATTCGCAAGAAATGACCGAACAAATTTTCAACCTTTCCGAACATACCGACACAAGTATCTTTTACGGTGTAAATAATAAAAACATGCAACTGATAAAAGATTTGAATCCGGGTGTAAAAATTGTTGCACGCGGACATACAATTAAAATAGTTGGAGATGAGGAGAGCGTAAAGAAAATTGGCAGGGAAATTGAAAAAGTAGAGCAGTTTGCGTTAAAAAATAATTCCCTTTCGGAAGACAATATAATAAAAATTGTAAAAGGCGACGCGCCTGCCGAAATAAAATACGATAATCTGATTCTGCACGGCATAAACGGCAAGTCCATTATGGCGCGGACGAAAAACCAACAAAAGTTGGTAACGGATTTTGAAACGAATGATTTGCTTTTCGCCATCGG
>JAISXQ010000059.1 GCA_031270425.1 Prevotellaceae bacterium
GCGACGACCTGATTGAATCGGGTAATTACGGCGTTAAAAATTTGAAATATATTCTTCCGAATTTGAACGCATGGATTAAGGATGATGAAGATTATGCGCAACGCCTGTCGCTTCATTCGCAGATTGTAAATCAGTATTACCGCTATATCCGCGCCGTATTGACCAATGTGGGCGGTATTTATCTGACGGAAGTAAAAGAAGGCACGAAAGGCGACCTGCATTTGTCCGTGCCAAAAGATTTGCAGAAAGCTTCGCTCAAATGGGCGCTGAACGAATATAAAAACAGCGATTGGATTGATGTTCCCGAATTGAAGGAAAAATTCCCGATGGCGATCGGTTCGTCGTACCTGCTTCGCAACCGGATTTTGACGGAATTAAAAGGTTTGACCGGCAATGTTATTCTTTCCGCTTATTATTCCGGTGCGCCTTATACGCTCGAAGAGTTTATGAAAGACCTCTACGACAACACTTGGACGGCAGGCAAACTTAGCGACGGAGATAAAGCCTTCCAAAAAGCGATGGTAGATTGGTTCTGTGAAGCGTTTGCCGAAAAAAAATCAGATTCGGGACAGGCTGCGGCACGCAGTTACGCATTTTCGGTAAACGATATTATTACCTGCCGTTTGGACGCTTCGGGCTTGGTTGAACGCTATGCGGACGCTTTTCGCCGTTACGAAGCCGAACACGGCGCAGGCTCGGTAGCTGCGCATTTGGATTTGAATATCGAAAACAGCCATCTTTGCACTGCCGACCACAGCCACGATGGAGCAAATGATTTCGGAAAAACCGGTTACGGCTTCCAAAGTAAAGTTTCGGTAGTGGCTATTGACAATTCAAAAGCCTTATTACAGGATATGGCTATCAAGTCGCGCACGCTTTTGCGCAGCAAAGCGGCAGCCGCTTCAGGCAGCGACCGCGTGCATTACCAGTCCTTGCTTATCAAGTTGAATGACACGCTGAAAGATAAACTCTAATTAGCAACTTATTGATTAGTGAATAAAAAACCCTTATCGCTTATTTTCAATCAAATAAGCAATAAGGGTTTTCAATTATTAATCAGCGAATTACACGAAACAGCCCCTTTAATTTTTATTCTTTTCAAAGCGGATAAAGTCCCAATCTTGAAACTACTTCATCCATATCCGCAGCCGACTGCTCGCCCGATTTCATATTTTTCAACATTACTTTTCCGGCATCCATTTCACTTTCGCCCACAATGGCTACGAAAGGAATATTTTTGTTATCGGCATAGCTCATTTGCTTTTTTATTTTCGCCGGTTCGGGATACACTTCCACATTAACGCCTTTTTCGCGCAGGGTTTTTGCCCAAGGCAGGCAGTAGGCAAGTTCTCTTTCGCCAAAACTTACGAAAAGAATCTGCGTTTGTTCTTCGGAAGTTTCGGGGTAAAGATTGAGTTGGTTCAAAACGTCGTAAATGCGGTCGGCTCCAAAGGAAATTCCTACGCCCGAAACGCCTTCCATCCCGAAAACGCCTGTCAGGTTGTCGTAACGCCCGCCGCCGGTAATGCTGCCTATTTCCACGTCCATGGCTTTCACTTCAAAAATAGCTCCGGTATAGTAGTTCAGTCCGCGGGCAAGCGTAATGTCAAATTCAATTTTTGTTTGAATTTTCATTGTTTCGCACAAGTTGAAAATGGTTTCGAGTTCCGAAATGCCTTTCATGCCCGCTTCCGACAAAGCCAAAACATTTTTTAAAACGCTTAATTTTTCGGCATTTGTTCCGCTTAATTTTAAGATAGGCTGCAACTTGGCGATAGCTTCCGGCGAAATACCTTTGCCGGCAATTTCCTCGTTTACCTTTTCCAAACCGATTTTGTCTAATTTGTCGACAGCAACGGTTATATCCGTAATTTTATCCGCTTCGCCGATAATTTCCGCGATACCCGAAAGTATTTTGCGGTTGTTAAGTTTCAGACAGACATTGATTTTCAGGCGGCGATAGACCTCGTCCACAATTTGTATCAGTTCCAGCTCGTTCAGCAGCGAATCGCTTCCCACCACATCCACATCGCATTGGTAAAATTCGCGGTAGCGCCCTTTTTGCGGACGGTCGGCACGCCAGACGGGCTGTATCTGGTAACGTTTGAAGGGAAACGAAATTTTGTCGCGGTTCTGCACTACAAAACGGGCGAAAGGAACGGTCAAATCGTAGCGCAAACCTTTTTCCGAAATTTTCGCCGTTAGTTTGCCGCTGTTGCGCGTAAGCAATTCATCATCACTCAAACCGGACAAATAATCGCCCGAATTAAGAATTTTGAACAGTAGTTTGTCGCCTTCTTCACCGTATTTCCCCATCAGGGAGGACAGGTTTTCCAGCGCGGGAGTTTCTATCTGCGAAAATCCGTAGAGACGGAATACGTCTTTTATCGTATTGAAAATATAATTGCGTTTCGCCATTTCCTGCGGCGTAAAATCGCGGGTTCCTTTTGGTATGGATGGTTTCATAATAAGTAAAGCCTCCTAAATTCCCCGACCTCTATCCCTCCCGATGTGTCGGGATAAATCCTCCCAAAAGAGAAGGAAAAGGAAAATAGTTTTGGGGGACTATTTAGAAGTGAGTGTATCTTGGTTTAATTAGTTAATCTGTTTTTCTATATATTCTGAAATCTGACTTCTGTGCTCTGAAAATCTGTTATTTATCTTCTAAGAATCTTTTGTCTTTGCTCTTGGTCTAAGCAAGTCCCTAAATACTATTTTCCTTTTTCTTTCCCTTTCAGGGGAAAGTACCCGAAAGGGGGATAGAGGTGGGGGATTTAGGAGGCTTTGAACTAAAAAACGACATTCCAAATTAAGTTTGAAATGCCGTTTTTTTTAATTTGGTAGAAGCAAAATTACTTTCTAATACCCAGCTCTTTGATGATGGCGCGGTAGCGTTCGATGTCGTTATCTTTCAGATAGTCGAGCAAACGGCGGCGTTTACCTACCAGCGATACAAGAGCGCGTTCTGTGCTATAATCTTTTTTATTTGACTTTAAATGTTCAGTCAAATGATTGATACGGTACGAAAACAATGCAATCTGCGATTCGGGAGAACCGGTATCAGTGTTAGACTTTCCGTATTTATCAAAGATTTCTTGCTTTTTTTCTGATGTTAAATACATAGTAAATATTTGATTTTTAATTTGCGTGTGCAAAGGTAGAGTAAATAATTGAAAAAATAAAATATTTCTTAGCTGAAATTTGAAAAATAGTAGTTTTGGAAAGAAGAAGCTATCCCTATTTGAAAACCTGTTGTAAAATACAAAAAATATTTTTGCATAAATTTTGTGAATAACTATTTTGTTTGTACATTTCGCCCATTAAAAAATTCAGCCTTGTTTCCACTCACTGCTCCTCATCTATCCAGACCTCCCCACTTCATCATGTGCTTACCCAATGCCATCAAATCAAGAAATAAGCAGCTATAAATCAATAATATAATGAGGTAATAAGGTCGATGTGTTTTAATTATTAACTGTTCTACCGGGATTGTCTGTTGAGGCAAATTACAATAATATTTCCTTTTACGGATAATCATTAAAATAAAAATCCACAAATTAACACGGATTTTCACTTATATTTTTTGTGTTAATACGTGTAATTCGCAAACATCTGTTTCACATCTCATTTTTTTTTCCCAAATTTGCAAACTTAAAATTCGACGCAAGAAGTAGTCATTTTTTAAGGCAAATCAACGTGAAAGAAACAAAGTACATTTTCGTAACCGGTGGAGTTGCGTCATCGCTGGGCAAAGGAATTATTGCCGCTTCTCTGGGTAAACTCTTGCAGGCAAGGGGTTTTAAGGTTACCAATCAAAAATTAGATCCTTACATCAACGTCGATCCGGGGACGCTTAACCCATACGAGCACGGCGAATGTTACGTTACGGTAGACGGGCACGAGGCGGATTTGGATCTCGGACACTACGAGCGTTTCCTGAATGTGGAAACTCACAAGGCGAATAATGTTACCACCGGACGCATTTATCAAAATGTAATTAATAAAGAGCGGCGCGGCGATTTTCTGGGGAAAACCGTGCAGGTTATTCCGCATATTACCGACGAGATAAAACGCAACATCAAAGCGCTCGGCAGCAAGTCGGAATTTGATTTCGTGATAACGGAAATAGGCGGTACGGTTGGCGACATCGAGTCGCTTCCCTATATCGAAAGCGTGCGCCAGCTTCGCTGGGAACTTGGTAAAAACTGCCTGATAGTGCATCTTACCTACGTGCCTTATCTGGCGGCAGCCAAAGAGTTGAAAACGAAACCGACGCAGCACTCCGTTAAAATGTTGCAGGAACAGGGCGTACAGCCAGACATCTTAGTGTTGCGCACCGAGCACGAAATTTCACAGGACATGCGTAAAAAAGTGGCGTTGTTCTGCAACGTAGACCAACACTCGGTGATGCAGTCTATCGACGTGCCGACCATCTACCGCGTTCCGCTCAATATGCAGAAAGAGAAGCTGGACGAGGTTGTGCTGACCAAAATGGGCTTCGACTTGTCGAAAACCCGCGATGCCAATATGGAAAACTGGATAAATTTCGTCGAAAAGCTTGAAAACGCCGAAGAAAAAGTGCGTATCGGATTGGTGGGCAAATATGTGCAGCTTCCGGACGCTTATAAATCCATTATCGAATCGCTTATCCAGTCGAGCGCCTACAACAACCGCAAACTGAAACTGGAATACATCCTTTCGGATAAACTGACCGAAGAAAATGTAGAGAAAAAACTGTCGCATCTGCAAGGTATCGTTGTAGCTCCCGGATTCGGGCAACGAGGAATGGACGGAAAGTTCGTAGCCCTGAAATATGCCCGTGAGCACAATCTGCCCTGTTTCGGTATTTGCATGGGCATGCAGACGATGTCGATCGAATTTGCCCGCAACGTATTGGGATATGCGGACGCTAACAGCACGGAAATAGACCCGAATA
>JAISXQ010000143.1 GCA_031270425.1 Prevotellaceae bacterium
CTTGGTTTTTATTCGTCTTTTATGGTGGCAAAAAAGGTGGAGATTTTCACGGCATCCTGCAAGGACGATGCGCCTGCCATGCACTGGTCTTGCGAGGGAAATCCCGAATTCGTACTCGAAGAAACCATAAAAGCCGATCGCGGAACGGAAATCGTGCTGCATATCGACGACGAGAACAAGGAATTTTTGGAAGAAGCGCGTATCGAATCGCTGTTGAAAAAATACTGCCGTTACCTGCCCGTTGAAATTGCTTTCGGCAAGAAAAAAGAATGGAAAGACGGCAAAGACGTTGAAACGGACGAGGATAATATCATCAACGACACGCATCCGCTGTGGACGCGCAAACCCGCCGATTTGAAGGACGAGGACTACAAGACTTTCTACCGCGAGCTTTACCCGATGAGCGAGGACGCGCTTTTCCACATCCACCTCAACGTGGATTATCCCTTCAACCTGACGGGCGTGCTGTATTTTCCCAAAATAAAAAATACTGTCGACTTGCAGCGGAACAAGATACAACTCTATTGCAATCAGGTTTTCGTTACCGATTCGGTGGAAAACATCGTGCCCGAATACCTGACATTATTGCACGGCGTAATCGATTCGCCCGATATTCCGCTGAACGTGTCGCGTTCGTATTTGCAAAGCGACGCCAATGTGAAGAAAATTTCGGGACACATTACCAAGAAAGTTGCCGACCGTTTGAATGATATTTTCAAAGCCGACCGCGCCCAATTTGAAGAAAAATGGGACGACCTGAAAATTTTTATCCAATACGGCATGTTAAGCGACGAGAAATTCTACGAACGCGCCGAAAAATTCGCCTTGCTGAAAAACGTGGACGGAAAGTATTTCACATTCGACGAATACAAAACCTTGACAGGCGAAAACCAAAAAGACAAACACGGCGATTTGATTTACCTCTACGCCACCAATGCCGACGCGCAATACACCTACATCGAAAACGCCAAGGAAAAAGGTTACGATGTGTTGCTGATGGACGGACAGCTGGACGTACACGTTGTAAGCCGGCTGGAACAAAAATTTGAGAAAACCCGCTTCGTGCGTGTGGATAGCGATACGATTGACAAACTGGTTCAAAAAACCGACGAAGAAAAAGTAACGTTGACCGACGAACAACGCGGCGCGCTCGTTGCGGTTTTCGAGTCGCAGATTCCGGCAATGGAGAAAACGAACTTTATCGTAACTTTTGAACAGTTGAGCGCTTCGAGCAATCCGGTTTTTGTTACGCAAAACGAATTTATGCGCCGCATGAAGGAAATGTCGGCAATGCAGGGCGGCATGATGGCTTTCTACGGCGAAATGCCCGACAGCTACAATCTGGTGGTAAATACGGCGCATCCTCTTATCGAAAAACTGCTGAAAGACGAAGAAACGGCTTGCGGAAGCGATATTCAACCCATTGCAAGCGAATTGAGCGAAGCCGAAGCCAATCGTTCGGCGATAAACGACAGGAACAAAGGCAAAAAAGACGAGGAAATCCCTGTCGAGGACAAAGCGCAGTTGGACGAATTGGGCAAACAAATAGACGGTTTGAAAGAGAAAAAGAAAACGGTTTACAAAACTTTTGCAGCTGAAAACAAACAAGTACGGCAGTTGGTGGATTTGGCGCTCCTTGCCAACAATATGCTGAAAGGCGAAGCCCTGGCAAAATTCGTGAAACGTAGCGTGGAGTTGTTGTAGAAATAAGCCATAGCCCCTTTTCAGGGAAATGTAAATCTGGGGCTGTATCAAAGCACACGAACGACACGGATGTAACGGATTAGCGCGGATTTCAACCGGTTAATTATTAATTCATGTGAATCTGGAATTGAAAATAGTCTCGTGAGGGACAATAAAGCGTTTTTAATTCCAGATTCGCATTTTTCATAGAAAATTTATTTTTTTTTCCTCAAAAATTTTTTTATTTCAAAATTCTATTTATCTTTGCAAACCAAACGGTCGGTTTATGAATGAGTCAAGAGAACATATTTTAAAAACAGCCTTTATACTTTTTCTGCAAAAGAGTTTTAAAGAGGTAACACTGAAAGAGATAGTAGAGAAAAGCGGTCTTTCCAAAGGGGCGTTTTACCACTATTTCCCAAGTAAGGAAAAACTCTTTCATGAAATAGTGGAAATATTTTATTTCAAAGGATTGAAGATTGATTTTGACAGTTTCAGTAAAATTTCATTTTACGAGTTTTATCATGACGTTCTCAATCATACGATTACGAATTTTTGGAAAATAAAAGAATTTTTGGAAGATACCAATGACGAAGACGATATTACCTATTATACTTTGGTGCTCGATGCGGTAAAGCTTTTTCCCGGATTTAAAGAGCAGGTTAATAAAAATCATGCTCAGAAACTGGCAGGGTGGGAACATGCGGTGCAATCAGCCATAAACCGCGGCGAAATCAAAAGCAGGATGACTGCCCGTCAGATTACACAATTATTTATTTATTCCAGCGACGGCATTACACCGCACATGGTTCTGGATGGCAAAATCAAGGAAGTGCACAATGAAATTCAAATTCTTTGGGATGGATTGTATGCCGATTTAAAGGCTTAAATTTTTTATAATAAAACATGCCGACCGGTCGGTATTTATTTTTTTCGTAACACATACCGACCGGTCGGTATTAATACTAAATACAACTAATATGACAACAAAAAAAGGAATCGTAACGATGCTGTTCATTTCTGCAATGATGCAGCTATCGGGGCAGGACGCAAGGACGTCGCTGTCGTTAAAGCAATCCTGCCGATTGGGGATTGAGCAGAATGTGAATGTACGGAACGCTGCATTGGAACAACAAAAAGCGCGTTACCGTTTAAAAGAAGCGCAAAGCAACTTGTACCCGCAGGTGGAAGCTTCGGCTAATTTGGCTTATACCAAGCTGCTCTTTCCCGCAGAAATGCTCGGACAAAAAATGGAGATGGGACCGGACTACAATTGGTCGGGCAGTTTCAGCCTGACGCAGTTGCTGTACAGCCAAAGCTATTTTACGTCGCTGAAATTAGCCCGGCGGATGGAAACGCTGGGCGAACTGAACCTGCAACAGAAAAAAGAAGAGGTTATTTTTCAGGTATCGCAACTGTATTATCTGTGTCAGGCTACAAACGAGCAAATTTTGCAGTTGCAGGCGGCATTGAAAAATATGGAAAGCCTGCTCGGCATTGCGAAACTTCAAAATGAGCAGGGCGTTATCCGTAAGGCGGATTATTGGAGGATTTCGGTCGGTAAAAACAACTTGCAAACGCAGGCGGATAACCTGAATCAACTCTACGTCCAACAACTCGGTATGTTGAAACACCTTATCGGCTTGCCTGTGGAAACGGAAGTCGCTTTATCCGATTCGCTCGCCTTTTCCCCTGCCGGTATTTTACAGAAAAACCCTGATTTAACGAACAGAACGGAACTGCAACTATTGGATAAAAAAATAGAAATGACCGGTCTCAGCCGTAAAATGAACCGGCAAGCCTACTTGCCGACATTAGCGGGATTCGGAATTTACTTGCAGGGGCAGCGCGAAGAATTTGAGCCTTTTAAAGGAGACAAGTTCTTTCGGATTGGAGCGGCAGGCATAAGGTTGACCCTTCCTGTTTTCGATGGTTTTGAAAAACACTCGAAAACAAAACAATACGATTTGGAACTGAAACAGCTGGAACACACGCGCGGAAATAC
>JAISXQ010000214.1 GCA_031270425.1 Prevotellaceae bacterium
GTCGATAAACAGGACGAATTCTTTTAATCCTTCGCGCGAAAGAAATGTTTCGGTTTTAAAGGCTCCTTCCTCGTTTTTTACCCGTTTATCGGTAAGCGTAAGCGTTATTCCGGCATTAAGGTATGCCAATTCTCGCAGGCGGTTCGCCAATATTTCGTATTTGTAAACGGTGTCGGAAAAAATGGTGCTGTCCGGCAAAAATGTAATGGTGGTTCCGGTTGTTGTCGATGTTCCGGCTTCTCTTACAGCGTATTTCGGGACGCCGCGTTCGTATTCCTGTTGGTATAATTTGCCGTCTTTTGCTACTTCTACTTGAAGTTTTTCTGAAAGGGCGTTAACGCAGGAAACGCCTACGCCGTGCAAACCGCCGGATACTTTATAGCTTCCCTTGTCGAATTTACCTCCGGCATGAAGTACGGTTAATACGACTTCCAACGCGGATTTCCCTTCTTTCTCCATAATATCGACCGGAATACCCCGTCCGTTGTCCACTACGGTAATGGAATTATCTTCGTTTATCGAAACATGGATCGTATCGCAATGACCGGCTAATGCTTCGTCGATGGAATTATCTACAACTTCGTAAACCAGGTGGTGAAGTCCTTTGGTGCCAATATCTCCGATGTACATGGCAGGGCGCTTGCGTACCGCTTCCAAACCTTCCAATACTTGAATGCTGCTCGCATTATAATTGGCGCCTGCCTGCACTTTTTCTTCTTCGCTCATTTTCTTTTGACTTTCAGTTATTTATGTTATTATTTTATGTTTTTTTCTTGTATTTTTACTTCTGTTAAGTATATTTTATCCACAGAAATACCGTTCTTGAAAAAAACTTACAAATATACGAATAAAAACGGAAAAAAAGAGGCTGTAAGTATATTTTTGCGACGGTATTTTTTTATAGTAGTAGCGTATGTTTCTTTTTTTACAGCAATTCTCAAATTTAATTATCATACCACCGCCCTGATTTTTTCTGCAAAAACAGCGAGCTGTAAATAAGGGAAAAAATCAGGGCGATGGTTTATGTGCTGCTTGGCTATTAAGGGAAAAATGTCTGTTTAATTCTTTTAATCTACTTATCAAGTAAAGAACTTGTCCGGCTATTTTACTTCCGAACCGTCGGCAACTTTCGCCTTGGGTTGTATCAATACCAATTTTCCGTCGGCGTCTTCTGCCGAAAGTATCATGCCTTCGCTCATCATGCCGCGAAGTTTGCGAGGCTCGAAATTGGCGATAAAGCAAACCTGCGTTCCGATAAGTTCTTGCGGATTGGGATAATGCTGCGCAATACCCGAAAGTATCGTGCGTTCTTCCAGTCCGTCGGCAATGCGGAATTGCAGCAGTTTGTCCGCTTTCGGCGCTTTTTGGCAATCCAACACCGTTCCCACGCGGATATCCATTTTCATAAAGTCGTCGAACGCCACGTTTTCCTTTACCGGATTGGATTTGCGATTCGCCGCTTCGTTGGCTTTTTTCGTGTCAAGCAACTTTTGTATCTGCGCTTCGATGGCTTCGTCTTCTATTTTTTCGAAAAGCAATTCGGGATTTGCCAATTGATTCCCTTCTTTCAGTAGATCGGTTCTGCCAAGATCAGCCCAGCTAAATTCCGTTATGTTCAGCATGGAACGCAGTTTTTGCGACGAAAATGGCAGGAAAGGTTCGAAAGCGATTGCCAGATTGGCGGCTATCTGCAAACTGATGTACATAATGGTCGATACGCGCTCCATATCGGTTTTTGCCAGCTTCCAAGGTTCGGTATCAGCCAAGTATTTATTGCCAACCCGCGCCAGGTTTATTGTTTCGCGCAAAGCGTCGCGAAAATGAAAACTGTCCAACAGGCTCGAAACCTGAAACTTGAAACCTGAAATCTGTTCCAGTGTATCCTTGTCGTAACGGGTCAATGCGCCCAAAGCGGGCGTTTTACCGTCGAAGTATTTATGTGTAAGCGTTAAAGCGCGGTTTACGAAGTTTCCGTAGATAGCTACCAGCTCGCTGTTGTTGCGGGCTTGGAAATCGCGCCAGGTAAAGTCGTTATCCTTTGTTTCGGGAGCGTTTGCGGTCAGGGCATAGCGCAACACGTCCTGTTTGCCGGGGAAATCAATCAAATATTCGTGCAGCCACACCGCCCAGTTGCGCGAGGTGGATATTTTGTCGCCTTCAAGATTCAGAAACTCGTTTGCAGGAACATTGTCGGGCAGGACGAAACTGCCTTCGGCTTTCAACATGGCGGGGAAAACAATGCAGTGGAACACGATGTTATCCTTGCCGATAAAATGAACGATGCGGCTGTCTTCGTCCTTCCACCATTTTTCCCAGTTGCCGTATTTCTCAGGATGCGCATCGCAAATTTCCTTCGTGTTCGAAACATAACCGATGGGCGCGTCGAACCAAACGTACAGCACCTTTCCCTCGCCTCCTGCCACCGGAACAGGGATTCCCCAATCCAAATCGCGGCTAACGGCGCGGGGCTGCAACCCCATATCGAGCCAGCTTTTGCATTGCCCGTACACGTTTGTTTTCCATTCCCTGTGGTCTTCCAGAATCCACCGGCGCAGCCAGGCTTCGTGCCGGTCGAGGGGCAGGTACCAATGCTTCGTTTCCCGCAATACAGGCGTACTTCCGCTGATGGTCGATTTCGGGTTGAGCAAATCGGTCGGGCTGAGCGAGGTTCCGCAGGCTTCGCACTGGTCGCCGTAAGCCCGTTCGTTGCCGCAGTGCGGACATTTTCCGGTAATATAACGGTCGGCAAGGAATTGCCGCGCTTCTTCATCGTAATATTGTTCCGACGTTTGTTCCACAAAACCGCCTTTCGCTTCGATGGTTTTGAACATGTCCGAAGCCATTTCGTGGTGGATTTTCGACGTTGTGCGCGAATATACGTCAAAAGATATTCCGAAATCTTTAAAAGATTGTTTGATAATACCGTGGTAGCGGTCAACGACGTCCTGCGGCGTAACGCCTTCGTTACGCGCTTTTATGGTAATGGGAACGCCGTGTTCGTCCGATCCGCCGATAAAGATGACTTCTTCGCCTTTCAGCCGCAGGTAGCGAACATAAATATCGGCAGGAACATAAACGCCCGCCAAATGTCCGATATGTACCGGTCCGTTGGCGTAGGGTAGAGCAGAAGTTACGGTTGTACGTTTGAATTGTTTCATAAAAGTTTCTCCAAGAGGGTGTCAAATAAATAATTTATTCACGAAACAGCGTTTGACGCAGTCAATGTTATTTTATTGTAAATCAGACTTTTGAGACAACCTCTTTGGTTGTATGTGAATAATATTGTTTTTTTTAAGGCAACAAAGATACGCACAAAATCTTAAAGGTCTTTAATCTGTAAAGGAGAAAAACCTTCCAAAATCGTACTTTTTGCCACACTGACGGTCAACCGCCTGTTAGCGGCAGTGTTTTTATCTTAATTATTGGATAGAAAGTTGTGTTTTCGTGTGTTTCAACATGAGTTCGACATAAGAATTACAAATATTTTAGGCATTTGCACTTCCGTTAACACGTAAACGAACCAAACAGGTGAGATATTCGTATAGTAGAAAATAAAAATGCAGCCGGCATTTGAAAGCTGTAAGATATGTTGCGTAAGATAACAGAAATGAAAACGGCAAGTATAT
>JAISXQ010000251.1 GCA_031270425.1 Prevotellaceae bacterium
TTTTTCTTCGCTTATTTTGCCGTCAGCCCAGTGTCCGGATATGGTTCCGTAGATGTATAAGGCTTCGGAAGACGGATTCCATGTTTGGGAATTACCGATTGTCAGCTCGAAACTAACCGGATTGAACGATACGTTGAAAAACTCTTCATTTTCCTTGCCGATCGTAATTTCATCGTTTCCCAAAGCTTTGATTTCCGTTCCGTCGAGTCCCCAGTAAAGTCCGGTTTTGTCGGGATTGGTATAAATTTTAGCTTTTGCCTGCGCGGGGAAGAAATCTTCGGTTTCAAAAACGTCGCCCTTTTTCTCCAAGGAATACGCCACGCTGTTTACAAAAAGATAAAGCGATTGGAAAGAAGGCAACGCCAGATTTTTAATCACTTTCTCGTCTGAGGTGATTTGATCGCCGGAATTTTTTACCGTAACGGCGACCGTCATATCTCCCGCCTGCGCGTTTTTAGGCAGCGGAATGGGAATGGTCAAATCCAGCGCGAAGGTTTTTCCCGTAAGCATCTCGGTTTTCTCGTAAATAACGCCGGCGGCATTACTCATTTGAATGGTGTAGGTGCGAAGTCCTGCCTCGTCGGACAAACTCGCCGTAACTTTGACGTCGTCCCCATACTTCAAGCCGCTTTCAGGCGACAAAGTCAAGTTTTCAACTTTTGGTTTTCCCGCGTTGGGATCTCCGCCGGGTTCTTCGTCTTTACACGCAGTAAAAAAAATAAAGGAAATCGCTAAGAGCGACACAAAAAAATTAAATTGCTTTTTCATGATTTTTTTCTTTTAAAAAGAGTTACTAAATTGATTTTATTTAATTACAATTCTTTTTGAGAATCGTTTTTCCTTCGATTGAATGTTCAACAAATAGAAACCGGAAGGCAATTGCCTGTCGATTGATTTTATTTGTTTGTAGTTGGAAATCAGTTTTCCGTCTGTCGAATAGAGATATACGTCGGCGGGCTTTTCGCTTGTTATCGAAAAGCCGTTTTTTCGCACGTGTAGCGTTAGGTTATCCGGGTCGTTCGCCGATTTTATTGTAGTTGGATTAAGATTGGTCAACGTAACTTTCGATACTTTCAAAAACGTATCCCAGGTGGTCGGATTCGTCAGTTTCAGCATGTATTTTCCTGCGGGAACATCGGAAAGGTCTATTGTTCCGTAACTGTCTTCTGTGAAATCGGCGTTTGCGGGATACCAAACATCAGTAAACGTTTTTACTACGGCGTTTGTAGCCCTGTCCACCAAGGTCAGTTTTGCTGTGCCGCTACCGGTATTTTTGCAGGTCATTTTGAAATTGAAAGTCGCCGGAGCCGACAGGTTTACAGCCCACGAAGCCCAATGCGAGGAGTTTTGTGCAGCATAGGCGCCCGATTGAAAATCCAAGTATTCGGCAATATTCTCGTCTTTCATAAAGGGATTGTAGTAAGCATTTGCCGGCGTAAGTTCGGCAGTATTATCCAACGAAACTTCGGTACGCGGTTTTACCGCCAGAACTTTTCTGTTGGCAAAATCCCAATTATTCGCCGGTAAAAAGTTGGGGTCTCCGCTTGTATGATCGGAATAATAGTAAGGCAAAGCCACGCCCCACGTTTCGCCCAATGCCACGCTGTTGAAATCGGCAACGGTAAACGCAAGTTCAGCCGAATGAGCATCGGCAGAATAAGCGCGAGTTCCGGAACCGGTTTGTGTCCACGACCAACTGCTTGCTCCTGCTGCGCCGGTGTATTTGTTTAAATCCGGTCCTTGAACCAAATAGTCAATGCCGGAAGCATTGTAAACCCACTGACTTTGACCGGTTGTTTTACTGAAATCGGCGTCGATGTACAAATCGACTGTAAACCACGCATCGGGATTGAAAGCGTGTTCGCCGTCGAGTGTTACAAGGAAAAAAAGACTTGTGCCGTTGGAAACGACTTTTGCAAAGGGCGCAACGCCAGGCTCGCTCAGTACAGGCGCTGTATTCCAGTCGGTTACTGTTCCGTCAATCGTAATTTGAGAAGTCAGGAAAAAGATATTTCCTGCAATCAATAAAGAGAGAAATACTTGTTTTTTCATGTCGTAAATAATTTAAAAATTTATAGAATCAGTATTTTTGTAAATGAAATATTTCCGTTTTCCGCGAGCAACATCAGATACATTCCGGCGGATAATCCGTTTCGTTGAATTGGAAAAGATTTGCCCGATATATTCTCTTTTTCAGCCACCACCTGTCCGCCCGTATTCAAAACTGTAAGTTTCGCGTTTTTCAGTATTTTTCCGGTAGAAACCCAAGTTTGGGACGAAAAAGGATTCGGAGAGATGTTTAAGGATATTTTCGCGCCGGCGTTCTCGGTCGAGGAATTGCCCGGCGCGTCTTTCGTTACTTGTTGGAGCAGGCTGTTGTATCCGTTATCCGCATTCCAAAGTCCCTCGTTAGCCAGTTGGATGGCGTATTCGGGACGCGCGGCTAAGGAAGCGTTGGCGTCCGGTAAATGCAGGTAACAATCGTAAACTCCCTGAGGTAAAGATGAAATATCAATCGTTTGCTCTATCGACGCGGATTTTTCCCATGTTCGTGGGTCGGTATTCAATAGAAATGAATGTGTTTGTCCGCCGTTGTCCGCGCGTTGCAAAACCAGATACGCATTCCGCTGTTTGAACAGGCGTGCAAATCCAACATTTTCAAGATTGATTTTAACGCTTAACTGATTGTTTTCAACACGAAACGCGCTGTTTCTTAATACGAAACGATAGCCTGTTTTTTTCAAAATGTCATCGTAGCGATTCGCGTTTATCCAATTTGTCCACACGGCGGTATGGTAGTCGCGGTTGACGCAAGTCCAATTGGCAAGTTCCATTTCATTAAGCGCATTGGCAGCATCGGTGCGGGGCGGATTCAGACCGTTGGTTTCGCCGCTCATCGGCGTATATTTTGTTTCATTTGCCAAATAGTTATAATCTGCCGTCCCGACAGGATTTTGACTTTCGCTATTGACGGAAAAAGTCCCCATATCACCCCAATTATTCAGAAAAGCGTCGTTGAAAAACCCGATACGGGCGTTGGGCGTATTTTGATAGGCGGTATTTTCGTTCAATTGTCCGTTCCCGTACATGGTTTTCTTTACGTTGGGATAACGTACCTGCAAGGGAATTTCTTCGGGCGTGGCTTCCAGCATGGCGTTTATAATATCTTTTCTGTTGTTCCACTGTGCCGAATTAATACTCCCTTCATTGCCGAACTCGGACGAATTGGTGTAATACCATTCGCCCCAAGTACCGATAAACCCCGCCTGATGTGTCAATATCACATCGCGATTGGCAGTGAGAAGCGGTTTTAATTGCGACAAATGACTTAGTATCTGAGCTTTTGACGGTTGTTGCGGCGAACTGCCTTGTCCGTTGCTGTACGAAAAACGCACCAAGCATTTCAATCCCGAATTCCGAATCATGTCAAAATCCTTTTGAATATTATTCAGGTATGTTTGGGATATGTCCGTATTCAGGAAAGCGTCCAATAAAAAGTAGCGGAACAGCGCCGTTACTTTATCCTCGCCGCTTCGCCATCCGGCAAGTGTCGATTGACTCAAATTTGAGTAGCCGGACTGCGTATTGTAATTGTTATTCGTAATGGAATATTTTTGCAACCCGCGTTCCGGATTGGCAATAACGGCGTTTGACTCACTGTAATTGACCGTTGCGGTTTCTGCCGGAGAATCAGGCAAGTCGTTAGCTTTGCATGAGCCGGAGGCTAATAAAACCAGTAACGTAATCAAATAGTTGTTTTTCAAGCAGTATTTCATATCAGTCTTCTATTTTTTCAAAAAACAAACTTCCCGGATACGGCTTTGAATTGTTTTGTGAGGAAATGTTTATTTCTACATTCAGGTTATTATATCCCGTTGATTCTTCCCATACGTTATCATTTGCCAAACGGATGGAATAAGCCGGATTTCCGTATAAGTCAGGTTCCGGATCGGGCAGATGAAGATACAAATCGTAATTTCCGGCAGGCGCATAGTCGGGAATTCCGGCGTTTATTTCTATTTCATTGTCTTGCAAAGGTTGCCAGAAGCGAGGCTCCACATCCAATACGATTTTAAAACGCTCTCCGTTTTCTTTGTTTTTAAGTATAAGTTCAACTAAACGGGGGTTGTACAAAGGAGCATAGCCTGTGTTTTTTATTGAAATAAGCGAATGGAACGCGCCTCCGGGCTGAACTTTATTTGAGTATTTACCCGACAATAATTGCAAACGGTAACCCATTTCCCTGATGATATTGTCCATTCCGCCCTGCACAATCCATTGATCGTTGACGCCTCTGTAATAATCTTCGTTCAGGTAACTCCATCTCAGATAGCGCATATCCGCCTGCGCTTTGGTTGAAGTCGCGGGGTCAACTCCGCTTGGTGGACAAGTTTCTCCGCCTATCGGCACGAACAAACATTCTTTATTCAGGTAGGCTTTGTCCACATCGGGATTGAGATACGTTCCATAATCGGTTGTGCTTGCCAGGAAACAATCGTTGTGATGTCCTACGCGCGATATATCCGTTCCTTTAAAAGCTTCTTCGTATGATAATGGTACAGCCCTTTTGAAAAATTCCTGTTTGTACGCGGGCGTGCGAACTTGTATAGTTCTGCTTTCAGGTACGACTTCCAATAATTTTTTATATACTTCGTAACGGGCGCCGGAGCTATTTAAACCATTAGTTGAATAGTAGCCTTCGCCCCATGCTCCTATAAGTCCGGCTTGTACCGTTGCAATCATATCCGCGTTTCTCTCGAAAACAGGTTTTAATTGCTCTAAATGTTGAAGAACGATAGTGAGCGGAGCGTCCGGTTCTGTCTCTGCCGAGGAATAGGCAAAACGCACAATCAGTTTAACTCCGGCTTTCCGCGCTGTTTCAAAATCTTTTTCTATTTCATCCAACGCAGCCTGCGATAACGCGGAGTTTTTGAATTTCTTTAAATAAAAGACCCTAAGTATCAGCGTTATATTGTTGTCCCGATAACCTGTCAATTGAGATTGGGTCAACGCGCCGCCGCCTGTGGTTAAATCAGTCGATGTGTGTTTATAAAAGCCTCTTTCGGGATTGGCAAATTTTGCATCCGTAGCTTCGTAAGTTAGCGTTACGCTTTTTTCCGAAGAATCAGGCTGATTTTTAGGTTTACATGAACCGAAGGCTAATAAAACCAGTAAAGCAATTAGATAATTATTCATGAATATGTATTATTTTATTGAGTATATCCCGAATTCTGTTTTACCTGCCCTTTGCCGTCCACAATTACAGAAAGCGGCAACGGATATAAATATTTATCTTTCGAGGCGTAAGGAGCCATGTTGTTATTCAGCATCATTACCCTGTCGTACAATTTGTCGAAACGAATCAAGTCAGCCCGATACTGTCCGTTTTCGCACCAAAACTCGTGGCTGCGTTCTGTCAGCAATTGGTCGATAAATGATTCTTTTGTCGGAAAATCGGATAAATTTTTCGGGAGAATTTTCGCCCTTTCCCTTACTTCATTCATCAGATCGACCGCTTCCTGCGTGATAGCGCCGCCGGGTTTCATCACGATGGCTTCCGCCAACGACAGTAGCACTTCGGGATAACGGAAAATAACTTGGTCTAAATTACTCAGACCGCTGCTTGCGGGCACGCCGGGGTCAATTTCGTATTTCTGCGGAATAGGTCCCAAATCAATGGTCGCGGTAGGATTATTCCGGTCGACAGTCTGAGCGTTGTCTGAACTTTTATAGCTTGTTACCATGTAGGTTTTGCGCGTATCGGTCGGCTCGAAAGAGTCGTAAAACCACCATGTGCTTTGTACGGTTCCCCAGCCTTTTATCGGAGAATCGGAGTCGGGCGGCATTACCATCATGTGCCATTGCGACTGATTGGGTCCTGCCGAAGAACATGGGATAACGAATATATATTCGGTATTGTCGCGGGTTTGTCCGGCAAATTCAAATAAAGATGTATAATTTTCTACCAACTTGAAACCATATTCAGACTGCATTAACTCGCGAGCCAATGTTTCCACTTTGTCGTAGTAGGTTTTATCATGCACTGTTTCGTGCAGATAGAGCCGAATCAACAATGTTTTAGCAAAAGCTCTGCTGAATTTTCCGTATTCGGCGTTTTTCGGCATGGGCAGGTATTCGCCCGCATAGATTAAATCATCTTCGATGAACTTTATCATTTCTTCGTTGGTCAAACGCGGAAGAGGCGCTTCAATCAGGGGATTTTTCAGTACTTCTATCGGCGCTATCACAAGCGGACCGTACATGTCGAAAAGTATATACGAAAGATAAGCGCGGGCGCAACGTACTTCCGCCGTATATTTATTTTTGGCGGATTCGCTCAAAAAACTGCTGTTTTGAATCTGATCCAACACCATTGTGCAGCGGCTTATCTTGCCGTAAAAACCATAAGGATTTTCGCGTGTATAGTAGAAAAAAGTGATTTCTCCGTTGGTTTCATTAAAAGAAAGCTCATGACAGAGTTTTTGCGCCCCGAATTTTCCGGCTAATATCTCGGTGCAACTCTCGTTTACAAACATTTGTCCCCGTTCCGAATTGCTGTTAATACCATCCCACCAACTTCCGCGCAAGGGATAATAGCAGGATAAAACCAAGGCTTTAATATCCGATTCGTTTTGGGGGAAGTTACTCGGATTGATGTCGCTGTAACTGATCGGTTCTAAATCGCCGCACCCAATAAAGAAAGTCAAGAGAAGGATGCCGTATATAATTTGTCTTAATTTTGTTTTCATAAAAAATTATAAATTGTAAATTATAAATCGTTCAATTATTTAGAATTTCACATCAATACCAATGGTATAAGTTCTTGCGTTCGGATATGCCGCCGCATAAGCGTCTGTTTCGGGGTCGAGACCTTTATAGGGAGTGAAAACATACAGATTGTTGGCGTCGCCGAATATACGCACGCTTGAAAATACTTTTTTCAATTCGCCTTTAATCGGCAGGGTATAGCCGAGCGAAATACTTTGCAGGCGGATGTACCAGGCGTCCTGATAAAACCAATCGCCGTATCCGTATCTCGACCATCCATAAAACGAACTTGGAACTGTTGTAGAAGGTTTGTCGGGCATCCATCTTTCCTGAACTATTTTAAGTCCGTTGTAACCGTACTGCGCGATACCGTCTGCCGAAGCGCCGTAAGCCATATAAGTCGGATCCATCATCCTCCGGTTAAACATTCCGTTGACGTCGAAACTGAAATCGAAATTTTTGTACGTAAACCAGTTGGTAAATCCGATAACGGGACCGGGATCCGAAGTGCCCAACAAGATATTATCCGCTTCGTCGATAATGCCGTCGGGTCCTCCTGTAAGGATGAACCGTCCGTTTTCAACCACAGGATCTCCATTCAAATCGCGCTTGTAACCGTTAATATCTTTGATGATTATCTGTCCCGGGCGTAAATCGGGTTGTGCGGCGGGAACCGGATCGTCTGTCTGCAAAATGCCGATGGCAATTTTGTCGTAATATGCCGATTGCGGGTCATTTACATTTTCATACACATTGGGTTTCCAGTCGGCGGAGCGTTCCAGCCACCTGTTGTCGAACAGTGAAAAGGTAAAGTCCGTCGCCCAAGTAAAGTTGCGTCGGGTAATATTTTTCGTATTTAGGGTAACTTCAAAGCCTCGTCCCTGTGTTTTTCCGATGTTGTCCATTACAAAACTGACATCGTGATAGGAGTTTAACGCCTTGAAATAGAGCAGGTCGGAAGTTACGCGGTCGAAATAATCAAAGACAAGATTTATCTTTCCTTTAAAAAGCAAAACATCCACGCCTGCGTTGTAAACCGTTGTCGTTTCCCATTTCAGGTTCGGATTTTCTATGCGCGAATTAAATACGCCTGTTTGCGGATTTTTGTTGAAATCATTCCACGCCGAAGCCGCGTAGTAAGCTCCGAAAGCATTACCTTGGCTGCTTTGAATCCCTGCATTTCCGGTTTGTCCGTAGCTCAAACGCAACTTTAACATATCTAATTGATCTCCGGCAAAATCCATAAACGATTCTTCCGCCATATTCCACGCAAACGCTACGGAAGGGAAGTAACCCCACTTATGGTTTTTGGCAAAAACGCTTGCTCCATCGGCGCGGAGCGTGGCAGTCAATAAATACCGGTCTAATAAAATGTAATTGATTCTTGAAAATACAGAGCGGACTTTGTCTTCGTAACCGCCGGAAGATACCGTCTTATTTCCCTCGCCCGACTGCAAATTATACCATTTAAAACCGTCGGTAAGAAACTGATTGTTTCCCAAACCGTGGGAATTAGCCAATCTCTTTTCGGAGGAAGCTCCCGCCATAAGCGTAATATTATGAATATCTTCCATCTTAAACTTGTAAGTTCCGTTTATATCCGCGAGGTAAATTTGATCTTCTCTCATATTTATATTGGCGACGCCTCCTCCCAGATTTCCGTGTAAAGTTGTCTTCGGCATATAGGTATTCCGGCTTTGATAAGCGAGGTCGGTTCCTATATTTGCTTTAAATACAAGCTCTTTGATGGGTTCCGCAATCAGAAAAACATTTCCGAGCAACCGATCCATTTTTCTCTTGTCCGTAACAGTCAGAAGCGAATAGGGATTGGGCTGAGTTG
Organism: Prevotellaceae bacterium; assembly: GCA_031270425.1. Taxonomy (GTDB): domain Bacteria; phylum Bacteroidota; class Bacteroidia; order Bacteroidales; family Paludibacteraceae; genus H1. The sequence continues at coordinate 8,609 of JAISXQ010000251.1, forward strand.
GCAACAGGGGATTGATAGGATAATTTCCGTCTTCGTCTATCGCTTTGATGTGCGGTCCCATTTGCACGGCGGCGCGTATCAAACCCGATTTTTCCCACTGTCCATCCCCCAGAGGCGTATTGTCGTTATCCATGCGGCTAAGCGTAACATTTACGCCCGTCTTGAATATATCGTTGATTTTTTGGTCTAAGTTTATCCGAACCGAATAACGTTTTACTTCCGAATTTTTAATAATACCTTTATGATCGAAGTAATTCAACGACAGCATATATTGCGTATAATCTGTTCCTCCTCGAATACTGAGATTTTGCTGTTGGATGGAACCGAGGCGGGTTACCAAACTCACCCAGTCGGTTCCTTCGCCGGCTTGGGCTATCTGATTGTCGTTGTAAGGCAACTTGTAAGCGACGCCGTTTTTGGGAAACTGCATCGCCTGTTCGAGTGTGCGTGCGCCGTAGGGAATAACTTCGTTTTCAAACATCCAATAATCCCAGGTAGAAGTGTTGCGTTCTTTCATCCATTCCGGCAATGTGAAGGTATCAAAAATATTGGAATGCTTTTGCACACCATAGGAAGCTGTATAGTTGACAAGCGGTTTGCCCGTAGTACCTCTTTGGGTTGTAATAAGAACAACGCCGTTTGCCGCACGCGCTCCGTAAATAGCCGTAGCCGAAGCATCTTTCAGAACTTCTATCGACGCTATGTCGTTTGGATTAATAAAGTTTAAAACTCCCTGTGTTCCGGCGTTCATCCGTTCGTTTCCACTTTCCGGTTGCTCTATCGGTATAACAGGAACGCCGTCCACTACATATAGCGGAGTTTTGTCTGTGTATTGAGAGCCTCCCGAACCGCCGCGAATTAAAATATCCAATCCTCCGCCGGGCTGGGCGCTGTTTTGAATAATGGACAAGCCCGCCGCCTTACCTTTTAGCGACTGACCGATTGAAATATTCGACGTCATGTTCATGTCGTCCGCTTTCACAGAAACGACCGATCCGGTAAGATCCCGTTTCTTTACTACTCCATATCCGATAATTATTACCTCATCCAGTGGTTTTGCGACTTCCTGCAACTGAATGGTAAAATTTGTTTTTCCGTTTACATTAATTTCCTGCGTTTCGTAACCGAGATAAGATACCGTTAACACGGCGTCGGCGGGAGCCGACAGGAAAAACTTGCCCGAAGCATCCGTCATGGTAGCATTTGAGGAATTTTTTACAGCAACGGTGGCGCCGATAACCGGTTCGCTTTTTGAGTCGGTAACTGTACCCGAATGGGTTTTGTTTTCGACTTTGGACAGTATATCATCCGTTCTATTTGTAATCAAAATACTTTTCTGAGAAATCTGAAACTGCAAGCCCAAAGGCGTAAGCGTGTTCTTTAATATTGTTTCAACAAGCTCGCCTGTGGTTGAATACGTAACGTGTTGTTTGTTGTCGACAGATTTGTCGCGGTAAGTAAACCGGTATTCGGATTGCGCTTCAATTTTGTCGAAAAACTGCCGTAACGGTATGTTCTTGACATTCAAGGCTATCTTCTCGTTTTGAGCAAAAGCGACATTGTGAATACCGAGAAATAAAAATAAAATAACAACATGCCATAGCTGCATTATTTGTTTTCCAAGTTTTTCTTTCATGCTATATGATTTTAAAGTTGCTGATTACTAATTACTAATTGGACAATATAAATGTATCGTTCTTGTATTTATATTTTAATGGATAGTGGTTGGTCAGTATTTTCATTACGTCGCCAATATTGTTGTCCTTACCTATGCGACCGGAAAAGCGGTCGTCCAGCAAAGCGGCATTACCCTCATAGCGAATATGAACGCCGTATTTGCGCTCCAATTTCAACAGTACGCTGTTCAGCCTTTCCGATTTAAATACAATTTCGCCGTTTATCCAAGCCGTTTCATACTGAGTGTTGGTTTGTTCAACGCTAAGTTTTCCGGTCGAAATATCGCAAATCACTTTTTCGTTTGGCTTTACAAGTAGTTGGCATTCGGGATTTTTTTTAGACGAAGCTTTAACGCTTCCCGTGAGCAAGGTCATTTCGACCAATTCATCGCTGTCGTAGGCATACATGTTAAATGTAGTTCCGAGTACTTCTATGTTGATATGTTTTGTGTTGACGACAAACGGACGGTCTTCGTCTTTTTTTACATCAAAAAACGCTTCGCCCGAAAAATCGACATAGCGGTTGTTTTCTCCGAAATTATTGGCATAGCGCAATGCGGAGCCGGAATTTAATCTTACCTGTGTTCCGTCCGGCAAAGTAAACGAGGCTTCTTGTCCGTTCCCGACACTGAGTGCAATTTCGCTGTTTCTGTAAAGCGACAAATTTTGATTGTTGTGGTACAAATAAAGGCAAGTCCCGCCCAGCAACGCGAGGATAAATATGGCGGCAACGCGGGAAAATATGCGTGTAAAACGTCTGTACATCGGAATCACAATTACCTTTCCTTCCGAAATTGCCTGCTCTATTCGCCCAATCATGCGCATTTTTTGTTTTTCGGTCGGATGAAATGGAAGATATTCATTGTTCATCCATATAGAGCGCAGATATTCGTCCAAGCCTTCGTTGTCGAATTTATTCACAAGCGCTTTCAATTCAGTGAGTTCTTCGGGTGTGATGCTCCGCTCGAAGTAGCGGGCAAATAAATAATCTAATTTGTTTTCTGAGGACATTTTTATATGTTTACACTTTATGATATAAGTTATACACTTAATACGGCGTTTTATCCCATGCCTTTTTATATGTTATAAAACATATTTTCACGGAATAGCAAAACTCTTAAAGGAAAATAGTTACGAGTACAGGAAAAGAAAGACGAAAAGCGCGGAAAAACACGTCATCTCTTTACGCAGGATATTTATAGCGGTAGAAAGTTGGTTGCGTACCGATTTTTCGGTAATATTTAATTGCTTGGCAATAGATTGGACGGAGTATCCTTTTTCTTTATGCAAATGAAATATATCGAGCTGGCGCGGCGACAGTTTTTGTTTGGCTTTATTAAGTTCCGCGCAGAAATCGTTGAAATTCATATAGGTTTCAGTTTCATTCTCAGATAATTGCAACTGATTAGAGTATTCGACATACTCCGAAAATACGGGATGGTTGATTTGGCGGCGGAATTCGTTAAGCATCAGGTTTCGCGCAACAGTAAACAAATACGACTTGAACGAAGTTTCCAAACAGATTTCGGTATGGTTCTTCCATAACCGGACAAAAGTTTCCTGAACAGTTTCCTCTGCAAAATATGCCGACCGTGTCATGTTGTAAATAAACGCATATAATTGGGGCAGATAGAATTGGTACAAAACCGAGTAAGCTTCGTGAGAACCCTCTTTCAAACGTTTGATGTAATCGGTTTCGTTTTGCAATATATTTTTATCTTGCGCGGACATACGGATATTTTGAACGTAAAATTAAGCGCTCTTTTCCATTTTTATTTTTACAAAGAGCCGAAATCCGTTTAAACTTTTTGAGATATTTCGCAAAAATACAATATAAATTTGTTAAATAACACAAAATTTTTTAATATCTATAAGCATAAAAATAAAAAGTACAATAATAAAAACACAATCTTGTTTTTTTAGGGGTCAGTAACGAAGTTTTTTGTACTTTTACGAAAAATATCTCACAAAACTTATCCCGAGTTATCGGGGGACACAAAGCTCGCAAAGAGAGGCTTGGTGTTCTTTTTGTGGCTTCCGACAGGTCGGGACAAGTTTTGTGGGAACAAATTTTAAACACATGAAACTTCCATGACTACTGATTTTTAGACACATAAAGAGATGATTAAAAAATCTTGTGTCTTGTGTCTTGATTCTTGGTTCTTGATTCTAATTTTTAAACACATGAAAATTTCAAAAGAAAGTCTGCAACTATTGATTAAGGCAAGCATGTTCCTGCTGCTTGCTATTACGATTATTCAGCTTTATCCCAATAAAAAAAGCTTCAATTATCATTTTGAAACGGGAAAGCCCTGGGTTTACGAAATACTTACGGCTCCCTTCGATTTTCCTATTTATAAAAGTACGCAGCAAATCGACGCGGAACGCGAAAAACTCCTCGACAAATTTACGCCTTACTATTTAATGGATTCGTCGGCGCTTGTAACCCTGAACCAAACCTTGTCCATAGAGTCCGATTCCGTGAGGCAGCAGGTAAAAAATTATTTAACATACAAATTTAAAATTCTTTACCAGGACGGTATTATTTCGGTAGAAGATTATCAAAATCTACTGAAAACCAACAAGAAAGAAATTAACTGCATTATGCCCGGCAGGCTTACGCGCGTTATTCCGGTAGATAAACTGCACACCCCGAAAACGGCTTACGAGGAAATTTTCCATGGAGCGTCCTGGATGAAGGAATACCTGAAATCATACGACCTGAACGCCTGTCTGATCGAAAATTTAAAGTACGACAGCCTTACTTCCGAACTGTCGAAAAAAGAG
>JAISXQ010000279.1 GCA_031270425.1 Prevotellaceae bacterium
ACAACCGGTTTAACTGACGGAACGTATAATTTAAAACTTTGGTACGAAACGGTATGTCACGGCGATACAATCAAATCCGGCATATATACAACTTCATTTACAATTGACAATACGACGCCTACAAGCGACGCACGGCAGCAATATCTTCCGGTTGTTCGCATAAACGGTAATATCCTTACCGCTGATTTCAACGAAAGTGCAAACGTAAGATTATACTCCGTCTCGGGACAACTGATCGACCAAAGAAGCGTTGAGGAAAGTTACAGCGCTCAATTAGAAAAAGGGTTGTATATTCTTTCCGCTAATGGAAAATCGGTAAAAATCAGTATAAAATAAGCAGGAAAAGAAAAGTCCACGAAACAACGTTCGGCGTAGCCAATTACACGAATTTACACGAAAAAACGTTCGGCGTAGCTAATTACGCCGAACGTTTTTTGTGGATAATTATTGACTACGCATAGAAACTCGAAACAAGCCCTGCGACCCCGAGAATAATAATAATGCTTCCCGTAATCAGGTTTATCAGCCTCAAACCGCGCACATTAATTTTTCCACGCAATTTATTTACAAAGTAAGTCAGCGTCGTCCACCACAGGACTGCGCCCAGGGCGATTGAAGCAATGCCGGTCAGTTTCTGAAACAGCGTTGTAGCGTCGGTAATAAAATCGATGCGGGAAAAAAGAGCAATCAACACGAACAGTATCAGGGGATTTGAAAAGGTCAAGCCGAAGGAGGTAGCAAAATCGCCCAGCAAACTGTGATGCGCCGTTTCATTAGGCTTTGGCTGCATGTTGGGATGGCTTTTGAAAATAAAAAAGCCGAATATGCAAACGATAAAACTTCCTGCCAACTGAAAAACAAAGAGGTTGTCGTTGATAATATCCACCACAAAACTCAGGAAAAACAAGGAAATAACTACGTAAACCAAATCCGAGGCGGTAGCTCCCAAGCCGGTTATAAATCCGTACTTGCGCCCCCGGTCGAATGTGCGTTGTACGCAAAGCATCCCGATAGGTCCTAAGGGAACCGATATTGATAAGCCGATAAATATGCCTTCCAGAATGATTTCAATCATGTTTAGTAAAAATAGTCGGAGTATAGTTTATAGTTTATAGTTTATAGTTTGGTACATGACAAAAAAAGTTTTTTCAAACATAAACACATAGAAAACAATAGTTTTAATTCAATTACATTTTTTTTTTAGAAAAGAGCACATAGCCGTCCATATCTTCGATATGAACGTTGGGGTGTTTATGGCTCACAGGGTAAAACTATTTAGCGTAGCTAACTATTTTACAGCTATGTGTACTTTTTAAAAAAAAGATAAAAATACTATGTGTCGACTATGTGTCAGGTTTTTAGTTGTTTTTTGTCATGTACCAAGCTAAAAACTATAAACTCCAGACTATAAACTATAAACTCCGAACTCCAGACTATAAACTATAAACTCCCGACTATAAACTCCCGACTATAAACTATTTTGTTGCGTTATTCAGCCGTTTTAAAATAGAGAAAATAAATACCGCTGAAATTAGGCAAAGTACAACAAGTATGCCCCAGATTAACCACAAAGGCATTCCTGTTTCCCAAATTCCGGCGATAACGGAAACTAAATAATTTCCGATAGCCGTTGCCGCAAACCAGCAACCCATCATCATTCCTTTGTATTTCGGCGGCGCCACTTTCGACACAAACGAAATGCCCATTGGCGAGAGAAGCAATTCGCCGAAAGTAAGAATTAAGTAGGTGCTTATTAGCCAATTAGGGGAAACAAGCGCAGTTTCGGCGCCGGCTTTCAGGTCGGCGGGCGAAGTTAATCCAAACGAGGCAAAAGCCAGTATCATAAAACCGGCAGCGGCGACCAACATTCCCAATCCGATTTTGAAAGGCGTACTCGGTTCTTTTTTCTTTTTTGCCAAATAGGCAAAAATCGCCATCGAGAAAGGCGTTAAGCAGACAACAAAGAAGGGATTAAATTGTTGGAACAATTCGGGCGATGCGATTATTTCTGTCGCTTCGTGCGTGTAATTGTAATACAACGCATAAGCCGCAACTGCAAGTACGGCAGCCGAAATTATTTTCACCTGCATTTTTTTTGATTGGAAAATGCTGAACGTTGCATAAACGCCAATTACAATCGCAACTAAATTCCAAATATTAAACCCGATACGGTCGAATCCGAAAACCGAATGTTGAGTGTAGTCGCGGGCAAAAAGAGTCATCGTCGCGCCGTTTTGGTGGAAGGACATCCAGAAGAAAATCACCACGGCAAATATCAGCAAAAGCGCCATAATGCGTTGTTTCGTTTGTTCGGCGCTTAGTGGGACAAAGGAAGTATCGCTAACCGCTTTTTTGGAGCTTACATCGGCGTTGCGATACCACGGACGGAACGCCAAATAAATGGCGATGGAAACAATCAGCGAAATGCACGCCACCGCAAAACCGGCGTTGTAGGTTCCGTAATGCGAAACCATACGATTGGCGGCATAAGGCGCAAACATCGCGCCAATGTTGATTGCCATGTAAAACAACGAAAAACCGTTGTCGCGTTGCCGTTGATATTCGGGCGCATCGTAGAGATTACCTACCAAAACTTGCAAATTGCCTTTAAACAGTCCTGTACCGATAGCAATAAGAGCAAGCGCGGCAAACATGGTGAATTTTTCGGTTGCGAGCGCTATTGGAGTTAAAAACGGTAACGACAATAGCAAATAACCGAGAAACATAACAACAATACCGCCGGTTATCATCTTTCCGAAACCGAATTTATCGGCAAGGAAACCGCCGATAAGCGGCATAAAGTACACTGCGGCAAGGAAACCGCCATAAATCTGTCCGGCGACAAAGGCGTCGAAACCGAATTTTGCTTGCAGATAAAGCATAAAAATAGCAAGCATCGTGTAATAACCGAAACGCTCGCCAGTGTTCGCTAACGCTAATGCGTAAAGTCCTTTTGGTTGATTTTTAAACATTGAAAATCTGTTTTACAGGGTTAATTATTAATTATTTTTGCAAAAGTAGAAATATTTTTCGGAGCATAATAATTTGTTTTGTAAATTGATATTAATAATACTGTAATTATGCGAATCAAGAGTTGAAAAGTCGGTTTGTCCCGCAGGGATTAGAAGTTAGAAGTTAGGAGTTTATAGTTTATAGTTTATAGTTTACAGTTTACAGTTTACAAAGTTAGAAGTTTTCAAACATAAACACATAGAAAACAATAGTTTTAATTCAATCACAATTTTTTTGTTTAGAAAAGACCACATAGCCGTCCATGTCTTCGACATGAACTTATACTCAGAGAGGGTTTGGATATAAACCTCATTTTCACCTAATTTTCTTCAACAAAACAACCTCAGTAGTAGAACAGTTAATAATTAAAATACATCAACCTCATTACCTCATTATATACCAAGTCGGGGGGGCTGTCTCAAAAGCAATTTATCCACGAAACAACGTTCGGCGTAGCCAATTATCTACTCTTGATTCGCATTAATTATGTATGTGCCGTAAAAACACAGGATAGGTTTTAAAATATATCCCATCTTTTACAAGGGAAAACCCTTGTATCTTAAAAAAAATAAGTAGTTTTGCAGATTACAACAAAAAAATAACCCTCAAAATATTAATTATATGACTGAGAAAATAACTGTATCGCTTCGCGATTCGAAAAAAGCACGCTGGACAGCCCTTGCCGTCGTAGCATTCACTAT
>JAISXQ010000021.1 GCA_031270425.1 Prevotellaceae bacterium
CCTGCATCAAATCGCCGCCAAGGAAGCAAAAATCCGCAGCAGCGTCCGCACTTTTCAATTCGCGCATCAGGTTCGACGCATGTAAATCGCCCGACGCTTCGCCGACTATGATAAAATACTTCATATAAGAGTTGGAGGACTTTTTATAACATAAATACGCTAAAAATCAAATAAGGCATTCCACCCGTTAAAACGCCTGTTGCCAATTTAAAACTATCGGTTTTATAAAAGACAAAAGTCAATATTAAATTCGGAAGAATGGAAACCAAGAGCACTTTTGCGAAAAGCACGCCGGGGAAAAGCTCGCTGACGCTTGCTCCAAAACTTTCGTAACGCGGGTACAAGCGACTAAGATACACCCACATAAAAAGCGCCGGAAGCAATATGCCTATAATGAATCCGTATAAAAAACGATTAAAAAATTTCCTGAATTTTTCGTGGGGAAATTTTTTTTCCAGTGATTCATCCATTGTTTTTACAAGCTATCGTTTCTATTTCGACCAAAGCGCCAAGCGGCAAAGATTTAACAGCAAAAGCCGAACGTGCCGGACATTCCGTCTGATAATACTTTTTGTAAACTTCGTTCATCGCGGCAAAATCAGCAATATCCGAAAGGAAGACCGTAGATTTTACCACATCGGAAAAAGTATATCCGGCTTCGTCCAGAATGGCTTTTATATTGGCAAAAACCTGTTCTGTTTGAGCTATTGCAGTCGTTGTTTCGATTTTTCCGGCAGCGGGATTAACCGGCAACTGCCCTGAAATAAATAACATTCCGTTCGCTTCCACGGCTTGACTGTAAGGTCCTATTGCAGCCGGAGCGTTTGATGTGTTTATAATTTTCTTCATTCTTAGTTCTTTGCTCTTTATTCTTTGCTCTTTATTCTTTGCTCTTAAAAATCTCAACAGTCAGTTCTTTCATTATCTGCGTCATCAGAGGTTGAACGGAATTACCTGTCTGCTGCACTTCTTCGTGGGAAACCTCGATGATTTTCCCGGGAACTCCCAAATCGGTAATGATGGAAATACCAAAACAACGTATGCCGGCATGATTCGCCACAATCACTTCGGGAACGGTGCTCATGCCCACAGCGTCTCCACCTATTTTTCTGAAATACACGTATTCCGCCGGAGTTTCAAAAGTTGGTCCGCTTGTTCCAACATAAACGCCCTCGACAACTTTTATATTATTCTTTGCGGCTATTTTTTTTGCCCGGGCAATTAAATCTTTCGAGTAGGCTTCGCTCATATCGGGAAAACGGGTTCCCAATTCGTTGTAGTTTTTTCCCCGCAAGGGATGTTCGGGAAAATGATTGATATGGTCGGTAATAATCATCAAGTCGCCGATTTCAAAACCGGGATTTACGCCGCCCGAAGCGTTGGAAACGAGTAACGTCTCTATTCCGATAGCTTTCATCACGCGCACAGGGAAAGTTACCTGTTTCATGTCGTATCCCTCGTAGTAGTGGAAACGTCCCTGCATGGCAAGCACATCCACGCCTCCCAGCTTTCCGGCAATCAATTTTCCGCTGTGTCCTTCCACCGTCGAAACAGGGAAATTGGGAATCGTGTTGTACGGAATCTCCGTTTTATCCGTTATTTGAGTTACCAAATTGCCCAATCCGGTTCCCAAGATAATACCGATTTCAGGCTGCGACGGAATTTTCGATTTTAGAAAATCAGCCGTTTGTTTGATTTGTTCTAACATAGTTCTCTATTTTTTCAGTAAACATTATTTCTTTGTTTTTCATTATTTTTACCCTGACGGGCAAGGCATACACGTAAGGTTTCAATTCGCATGGAAACGAATCGTCGCTTAGCAACCGCGATGCGTCTTTTTCTGTTGTAAGAATCAACTTTACGGCATGTTGCATTCCTTTGAAGCGGTTTTTTATCCGGTCGAAATCTTTCGTCCGGAAATTGTAATGGTCGGGAAAAGACAAGCTTTCGACGTTCGCCGTATGTTTTTTTAAATAACCGGCGATATGCGCGGGCGATACAATGCCGGTAACAAGCAAAATATGCGCTTGCGTTTTTTTTATCCGTTCGAGAGTATATTTTTCGCTTACAGCGTCCTCAAAAACCGGCAGGATGTCATCGTATTCAAACATCGAGAAATACAGTTCCTGCCCTTCACACAACCGCAAGCGGCTTTTTATTCCTGAAAAATCGACGCCTGTTTCTGGACATTTGGTTACGACGACAACATCCGCGCGCCTGCTCCCGCGTTTCCATTCGCGCAAACGCCCCAAAGGTAAAACAGCATCGTCCGCATATAAGTTCGAATAAGCGGTCAACAAAACGGATAAACCTGCTTTGATTTTCCGGTGCTGAAAAGCATCGTCCAATACGACTCACTGTAAATCGGGACACCGTTTTTGCAATTGGCTTACTCCATGAACCCGTTTTTCGCCAACGGCGACTTTTACATCAGGAAACTTCCTGAAAATCTGATACGGTTCGTCGCCTATCGTTTTAGCAGTACACGCATCATCTGCCAAAACAAAGCCTTTTGTTCCGCGTTTATATCCCCGGCTCAACAACGCCGTTTTCCATTCGTTTTGCAAAACGGAAAGCGTCAGTTCGGCGTGGGGCGTTTTTCCGGTTCCGCCCGCCGCCAGATTCCCGATACAGATAACCGGCAAGGAAAACTCCACGGACGACAGTATGTTTTTATCGTACAAGTAATTCCTAATTCCGGTTACGATTCCATATAAAAAGGAAAAGGGCAGGAGGAAAATATATGTAAACGCTTTTTTCAAGTTGGTTAAAAATAATTAGTTATGGAACAGGGTCGTAACCGCTTCCCCCCCAGGGATGACAGCGCAAAATACGTTTCGCCGCCAGCCAAACGCCTTTAATTACGCCGTGTTTCTTCACCGCTTCGACAGCATACTGCGAACAGGTGGGCGTGTAGCGGCAACTCGCCGGTTTGAGAGGCGAAATCGCATAACGGTAAAAATATACCGGAAGCAATACGATAGCTTCAATCGTTTTTTTTACTATCTGTTTGAACTTGTCCATTAACAGTTCCGATTATTCTCTTTAACGCAATTTTCATTTTACGCTCCACATCTGCAAATTCCATCTTGTTATCCGCCACGTAATGAAATGCCAGCAACATCTGTTTTCCATTCTCTTTCAATGCCGTTAGAAGTTCCGGTTTATTCAAGCGGTAAGCCTCGCGCATCAAACGTTTTAAGCGGTTGCGGTCTACTGCCCTTTTGAAACGTTTTTTGGGAACCACCACCACCACCCGCAGGGTTTCACTGACTCCGCCGCTTGCTTCCTGCAAGTACAGCACCCGCAAAGGATAAGCGATAAAAGCGTTCCCCTGCTCGAATAACCGCGTCAGGTTTTTAGCGCCGCACAAATGTTCGGACTTCGGAAATTTAGCTGAATGTTCCATATAAAAAACTATCCCAAAAGTACAAAAAACTTTCGGGATAGCCTGATTTTTTTTACCAAACAAGTTTATTTACGGTTTATTTACGTGTTT
>JAISXQ010000033.1 GCA_031270425.1 Prevotellaceae bacterium
GTTTCTCAAATACCGCAAGTACGCCCTGCGGCGTTTTCTGACTCGACGCCTTGCTTAGTTCATTTTCCGTAACCTCAATTATTTCTCCGGCTTCCGGCGGCGTATGTTCCGACAGCCATTCTTTTGTCCCCAACAGTAAGCGGCAGCGGAAAGCGCCGGATAAATCCAATACTAATTTACCCCCCTCGGCGACAAAAAGGCTTAGTTCGTCGCGCGTTTTTTTGCGCGACAAAGAAGCGATTAATTTTACGTTATTTTTAGAAAGCATCGTTCAGATTTTAACTTCTGCAAAGTAACGTATTAATCGCGAAAAGGCAAAATATTGCTCCATCAAACTTTCATTAAATAATCGTATCTTTGCTAATTCAAAAAATTGAAAAGCAGTCTATGTCCGCAACAGAAAATATATCCATAAAAGGCGCGCGCGTCCACAATCTCAAAAACATTGACGTCGAAATTCCACGAAATAAATTAGTTGTTATTACCGGTCTTTCCGGTTCGGGAAAATCATCCTTGGCTTTCGATACGCTTTACGCCGAAGGACAGCGTCGTTACGTCGAAAGTCTTTCGGCTTATGCCCGCCAGTTTCTGGGGCGGATGAGCAAGCCCGAAGTGGATTATATCAAAGGCATACCGCCCGCAATCGCCATCGAGCAAAAGGTCAACACCCGCAATCCGCGTTCCACAGTGGGGACTTCCACCGAAATTTACGAATACATCAAACTGCTTTTTGCCCGTATCGGTAAGACCTTTTCGCCCGTATCGGGGCAATTGGTACAAAAGCAGGAAGCGGAAGATGTAGTAAAAACGGTGATGTCCTATCCCGAAGGAACGAGGATGATGATTTTAACTGCCGTTATTCCAATCGAAGGACGCACGATGGCGGAAAAACTTCGTGGATTGCAGTTGGAAGGATTTAGCCGTGTGGAAATCAAGGGCGAAGTGATAAAAATTGGGGATCTTCTTAAAAAGTCCCTTTCAGAGGATTTAGGGGTTGTAAATCTTGTCATCGACCGCCTCCTTGTCGAAAACAGCAAAGAAACCGTCAGCCGTCTTACCGATTCGGTCGAAACTGCTTTCTCTGAGGGAAATGGAAGCTGTATTGTAAAATTTCAAACTCTTTCTTCCTCTCCAACAACGGAAAAAAGTCCTTTTTCTCTCTCCTTGGGGAGGATTTATCCCGACACATCGGGAGAGTACCCGAAGAGCTTGTCCCGCCTCAGCGGGAGGGAGAGAGGTCGGGAGGATTTATCCCGACACACCGGGAGAGTAGCCGAAGAGCTTGTCCCGCCTCAGCGGGAGGGAGAGAGGTCGATTTATCCCGCCTCAGCGGGAGAGGATGAGGTTTATTTCTCCCGCCGATTCGAAGCCGACGGCATTGTATTTGAGTCGCCCAACGTACACATGTTCAGTTTCAACAGTCCTGTCGGGGCATGTCCCACCTGCGAGGGTTTCGGGCGCGTTATCGGTATCGACGAAGATTTGGTGATTCCGAATAAGTCGCTTTCGATATACGAGGACGCAATTGCCTGCTGGAAAGGCGAAGTGATGGGCGAATGGAAAATGCAATTGATACATTCCGCCGAAAAATTCAAGTTTCCTGTTCACAAACCGTATTACGAACTGACCGATGCTCAACGCGAACTGCTGTGGACGGGAAATAATTACTTTGAAGGATTGAATGCTTTTTTCAAACATTTGGAAGCCAATCAATACAAAATACAATACCGCGTTATGCTGGCGCGTTACCGGGGAAAAACGCTTTGTCCCGAATGCAGGGGAAGCCGCTTGAAAAAAGAGGCTTTGTACGTTCACGTAGCGGGAAAGAACATCTGCGACTTGGTGCTGACGCCGATTTCCCGTTTGAAAGTTTTTTTTGAAAATATCTCTTTGGACGAACACGACGCTTCGGTTGCCAAACGGCTTTTGCTGGAAATAAACAACCGCATTCAGTTTTTGCAGGACGTCGGTTTGGGTTATCTTACCTTGAACCGCTTATCCAATTCGCTTTCAGGTGGAGAAAGCCAGCGCATCAATTTAGCTACTTCGTTGGGAAGCAGTTTGGTTGGTTCGCTGTACATTTTGGATGAGCCGAGCATCGGTCTTCACGACCGGGATACGCATTTGCTGATAAAAGTCTTGAAACAGTTGCGCGATTTGGGAAATACGGTTGTCGTTGTGGAGCACGACGAAGAAATCATCCGGGCTGCCGATTATATTATTGATATAGGTCCCGAAGCCGGTCGCAAAGGCGGGGAAGTGGTATATGCCGGAAATCCAAAGCTCCCTAATTGGCTTACGCCGAACGTTGTTTCCCTCACAGGGGACTTTTTGATAAGTGAAAACAATAAGTTGAAATGTTTAACGGCAGATCCGTTACTTTATGACAGGTTAAAAGAGTTGGCAAAAAATCACAGACAAAATCCAACACCGGCGGAAGATTCTCTATGGTTATTGTTAAGCGCTAAAAAATTGTATGGTTATAAATTTAGAAGACAGCATATAATCGGCGATTTCATTGTTGATTTCGTATGTATCGAAGAAAAATTAATAGTAGAGCTTGATGGAAAATATCATGAAAATTCGGAAATAGCCGAATATGACCGGTTGAGAACAGAATGGCTTAAAAGTAATGGTTATCAGGTTATTCGTTTTACAAACGATGATGTCTTCAATAAAACAGATGACGTTTTAGCAAAAGTTCTTGAAACGCTCCATACCCAAAAGTCCCCCATGGGGGATTTAGGGGGCTATACATTAAAGTATTTGCTTGGCTTGGAAACAATTCCCGTTCCCACTTTTCGCCGAAAATGGAATAATTACATCGAAGTAATCGGCGTCCGCGAGAACAACCTGAAAAACATCAACGTAAAATTTCCGCTGAATGTAATGACGGTAGTAACCGGCGTAAGCGGTTCGGGGAAGTCGTCGCTGGTACGGAATGTGTTTTATTCCGCATTAAAAAAACACTACGGCGGCATTTCTGACCGCACCGGACAATTCGGAGCGCTCAAAGGCAGCATGAATTTGGCAAAAGACATCGAATTTGTCGATCAAAATCCGATAGGGCGTTCGTCGCGTTCCAATCCGGTAACTTATATCAAAGCCTACGACGAAATCCGCAAACTCTTCGCCGAGCAGCAGCTTTCGAAGCAAATGGGCTACACCGCCTCGCATTTTTCTTTCAATACCGACGGCGGACGTTGCGAAGAATGTCAGGGCGAAGGAACGGTTACCGTAGAAATGCAGTTTATGGCGGACTTAGTATTAGAATGCGAGCACTGCCACGGCAAACGCTTCAAACAGGATATTTTGGATGTAAAATATAAAGACGCTACTATTTACGATGTACTTGAAATGACGGTTAACCAAGCCATCGAGTTTTTTGAAACGCAAAAAGGAAGCGTCGAAAAGAAAATCGTAAAACGCCTGAAACCGTTGCAGGATGTGGGCGTCGGCTACGTAAAACTCGGACAATCGTCCAGTACGCTTTCGGGCGGCGAAAGCCAGCGGGTGAAATTAGCGTCTTTCCTTGCCAATGAAAAACCCGAGCCGACCATTTTTGTTTTCGACGAGCCGACTACCGGATTACATTTTCACGATATTAAAACCCTGTTAAACGCTTTGGAAGCGCTTATTGTGAAGGGACATACGGTCATTATCATCGAGCACAATCCCGAAGTAATCAAGTGCGCCGACCACATTATCGACATCGGTCCCGAAGGCGGCGAAGAAGGTGGAAATATCGTGTTTGAAGGAAGACCCGAAGACTTGGTAAAATGCAAACAATCCTACACCGGACAGTTTTTGAAAAAGAAGTTGGAAAATGTATCAAAAGTCCACGAATAACGCTGATTATCAATCGACACAAAACCAGTGGTCATCTGTCTAATCAGCGTCGTCCGTGTTCTTTCTTTATTCCACCGAAAATTTATAAATGCAGTATTCGTCGTATTTTCCACCGGGACGAAGCGTCGAACTTGGAAAATGCGACAGGTTGGGCGAATTTGGAAATCCTTGCGCTTCCATGCAAATGGCATATTGCACGTCGTAAGCTTTTCCGTTTTTTCCCTGGTTTTGTTCTATCCAATTTCCGGTATAAACCTGAATGCCGGGTTGTGTCGTGAAAACTTCCATTTTCCGTCCGCTTACCGGTTCGTAAACGCAACCTGCCAACGCCAGTTCGCCCGGCTGATTTTTGCGGATCACCCAGTTGTTGTCGATACCGCGCCACGGTTTATATACCTCGTTGTCGATGCGTTCGGACAGCAAAGTTGCCTTGCGAAAATCGTAAGGCGAATTATCTACCGATAAAATTTCGCCATTCGGACAGGTATCCTGGTCGAGTTCCGTATGGAAATCGGCGTTCAGTTGCAAGTAATGATCGCGTATATCGCCGTTGCCGGCGCCTTTCAGGTTGAAGTACGAGTGGTTGCACAGTCCGATAACGGTGGCTTTGTCGGTCGTGGCTTCGTAACGGATTTTCACTTCGTTGTCGTTTGATAATTCGTAAGTTACCGTTACATTCAAATTACCCGGATAACCTTCTTCGCCGTCTTTCGACAAATAATTCAATACGATTTTCTGTTCCGAAACCGAAATCACATTCCAAATTTGCGTATTAAAAGCGTCGATTCCTCCGTGCAGATGATTCGGTCCATTGTTTACAGGCAAAGTATATTCAACTCCGTCGAGGGTAAATTTTCCATCCTTAATGCGGTTGGCAAAACGTCCGCAAACAGCGCCGAAATATTCTTCTTTATTTACGTAATCGTCAAACCTGTCAAAGCCGAGAACAACGTCGTCGAATTTTCCGTTTTTATCTCCGGAAAACAACCGGATGATTTTTGCACCGTAGTTAGTTACATCCATCGACATTCCGTTTTTATTCGCCAGCGTGTAAAACGAAACTTTTTTGCCGTCTATTTCTATAAAGTCGTTCATAATGTATTTTTTTAGAGTAAAGAACCAAGAACCAACACAAAAAACAAGTCTTTACTCTTTTGTCTTTGTTCTTTACTCTTGGTTCTTGGTTCTTGGTTCTTGGTTCTGTTTTATGCTAACCTTGTCGCTCCATCTCCAATTTCAGCCACGTAAAATTCGGGTTTGATACCGATGCGTTTTTCGTATGCTTCACCTACTTGTTTGATAAATGTATCGACAGCTTCGTCTTTTACCAGCGAAACGGTACAGCCTCCGAAACCGCCTCCGGTCATGCGCGAACCGATAACGCCATCGATTTTCCAGGCTTCTTCCGCCATAGCGTCCAGTTCGGGACCGGTTACCTCGTAGTCGTCGCGCAAGGATGCGTGGGAAGCGTTCATCAATTTCCCGAAAGTTTCCAGATTGCCGGCTTTCAACGCTTTTACCGCGTCGGAAGTGCGTTGAACTTCGCCTACGACGTGGCGGGCGCGTTTGTGGGCAATCGGGTCGGTAATTGCCGATTCTATTTTTTTAAATTCTTCTTCCGTCAATTCAGCCAGATATTTCAACGGACGGACTTTGTTCAACTGTTCAACGGCGGTTTTACATTGGGCGACGCGCTCGTTGTAAGCCCCAGAATCCAGCTTGTGCGGGCTGTGCGTGTTCGAAATAAGGATTTTTACGCCTTTCAGTTTCACCGGCACCAATTCAAATTCCAAGGTGTCGCAATTCAAGTGAATGGCGTGGTCTTTTTTGCCGTTTGCCGATGCAAATTGATCCATGATGCCGCAATTTACCAACGCAAATTCGTGTTCGGATTTCTGTCCGATTTGCGCCAGAACGGTACGGTCGAATCCTGTTCCGAGTTGGTCGTTCAAGGCATAAGCGGTAACAACTTCCAAAGCGGCGGACGAAGACAATCCGGCTCCGTTGGGCACATTACCCCAAATAAGAATATCATAGCCCTGCTCGATTTTTACGCCTCTTTTAATAAACTGAGCAAATACGCCAAGCGGATAATTTGCCCACGATTTTTCGAGGCGGGTAGTTAATTGGTCGAAACCGAGCGAAATAACTTCGGGCTGATTCAACGATTTGAAATTGATGGCTTTTTTGTCGTTTTTTGCTAAAAGCAAATAAGTTCCGAAACTTAACGCGCAGGGAAAAACGGCGCCGCCGTTATAATCGGTATGTTCGCCGATAAGGTTCACGCGCCCCGGAGAAAAATAAACGGCTTCGGCTTCTTTACCGTAAGCCGATTGGAAAGATGATTTTAATTCTGAAACTGTCATGGCATTTAATTATTTATGAATGAATGAATAATTTGTTATTTCGCATAAAACGACAAAGTTAGTGTAAATAGGCGCAATAAAAAAAGTGATTTTAATAAAAAATCTAAAATAGAAGCAAATAAAAAAAGCGGTTTAGAACAAAAATGCTCCAAACTGCTTTTATACGTTTTGATTTCCGTAAAGCGTTTATTTTTTCGCTTCGCCGCGTTTTGCGTAACGGTTCAAGAATTTATCAACACGTCCTGCCGTATCCACCAGTTTCGATTTTCCGGTGTAGAAGGGATGGGACGAATTGGAAATTTCCAACTTAACCAATGGGTAAGTTACGCCGTCAATATCAGCGGTTTCTTTCGCAACCACAGTCGAGCGGGAAATAAAGGTATCGCCGTTTGACATATCTCTGAATGCTACCGGTCGATAATTTTCGGGGTGGATTCCACTTTTCATATCTTATTGTTTTTTTTTGAGTTACAAACTTGTCGTTGCCCTGTTTTTGCCGTTGCGTTAACAAACAATTACATGCAACGATATTTTTGGGCTTGCAAAGATAAGAAAATATAGTTGAATAATCAACGTAATTTAGAAAATATTCTTTCGGTAGTTTCAACATGTAGATGCAACTTTATAATTTCGTAAATTTAAAAAGAAAATTTTTTTAGGAGAATAAAAATTTAGTTTTACTCTTGGTCTGTTATTAATTTTATG
>JAISXQ010000057.1 GCA_031270425.1 Prevotellaceae bacterium
GAATCTTGAATAATAATAGAAACATCTCCGGTATCACTGCCGCTTCCAATAGTAATTCCACCTCCACCTCCGGTTGCTGCATTGTTATGATCAATTTTGCAAGTAAGGATTTGAATAGCATCGCCTGCCACATCCGTATTTATCAGAATACCTCCGCCGCTTGTTGCGGAATTACCCGAAACAATACAATTTTCAAGCGTTAAAAAAGCTCTCATCAAAATAGCGCCCCCATTAGCAGTAGAGGTATTATTTTGAAAAGTGAATCCACTTACCGTTGTCCTTGTCGACAAAGGGTTAGCGCTTGGCGCCGTAATAAACCGATTTACACTACTTGCCCCGCCATTCCAAACCGTAAGCGCCGGGTCGGATACCCTTTCATCAGCATTACCGGTATATCCCCCCAAGAGATGTACGCCGGATTTTAAGGTAATCGACTCGAAACTGTAAGTTCCTGTTTTTACACGCACTTCGCTAGCATCCGATTTGTCGTAAGCTGTTTTAATACTTCCAAACGGACTGTTCCACGAAGTCCCATCGCCGTCACCCGAAGGCGCGACATAATAAACTGTTGCATTAGCCTGCGATACGAAGGCTGCTATGCACATTAAAAAATAAACTCTTTTCATAATAAAAATAAATAAAAGTAAGTAAATAAATAAAAACTAAAAATACGTTATGATAATTGTAAACTATAAACTATAAACTAAACAGCAACCATTTGCAAAGGCGCAAAAGTTTTATCTGCGCCTTTGCGGTCAAGCCGTTATTTTTTTACCAAAAATTTCAGGGTTTCCGTTTCGCTCAATTTATCTACTTGCAGGATATAAATACCTGTTGCAAAGTCTGATATGCTGATTTCACGAAGGCTTCCGTTTGTTGGTTTTACTTGCTTCACCATTTGTCCGGTAGCATTACGGATAACAATGTTTTTCGCATCTTCCGGAAGTTCAACCGTCAATATACTGCTTGATGTTTGATACGCTTTCAGTGAAGGTGTTCGTGAAGTATTTATGCCTGTAAACAAATTTTCCGGTAAGACAAAACAGATGGCATTTTCCGGTAAACCGCTTGTAGTTCCATTCGGGTTTCGCTTGATTTTCGAGCCGGGAGTATTTCCTTCCGGTCTCAACAGGTAACCAAGCGTAGACGTTGGACGTCCGTGCAAACTTGGATATGCTTTACCGTTTACAGTACAAACATCCGGCATTAAACGGGGCTCGCCGTAGGTGCCGACGGCTGTCGTTCCATAGAAGCCGCTTCCTCCGTCGGGACCACTGCCTACATAGCGAAGTTTAATGCTTGGGACGGCTTTATTACTTATCGTAACTAAATCGCCCGCCGCAGTTTCCACTTTCCACAATTGATTATCCTGATTTTCTACCGGAATTTCAATAGTCAGCATTTTTTCCGCCCCTTGCGATTGTATAACCAAATTGTTGGAAACAAAGCGGATATAATACCAGATTTCATTTTCCGCAGTACTGTATGTCGGCAGGACAACTTCATCGCCCGTACCCGGGTCGGTTCCTGGGTCGGTTGGGTCTGTTGGGTCTGTTCCCGAGTCGTCGGGAGGAGCTAATGCTCCGTTGGGCAATACGATAGGCACATTGGCTTTACTGTCGTAAATACAATAGGTATCGCCGTTTTTCAACACAAGAGCGCCGCGTCCATAGGAATTGAAAGCGGTGTTAGTAGGCACATTTACATTCAGTACCCTGTAATTATAATAATTATACGAAAGCGGATGATTTGAAACAACAATATTGGCAGATTGTTGGACTTCCGTATGTCCGATTACAACACGTTCCACGTTGTAACGCGCCAAAATCTTCTCTAACGTTTCCAACGGCAATTCCGGACTGCGCAAGAAACCGCGCGTCCAAAGGGGACCTCCCGTAGCGCTTGATGTACCCGTACTGAAAAAAAACGAATGTCTTCCCGAGGTTTTTAAAATATCGTTTGCCATGGTGGCGTTCATAGCTTCCAAATCGTAATTACCGGTATAAAAACTGTTGCTAAGTCCGGCATGTACAAAAATGTCTTTGCCAATTACTTGAATGCCTCCCCAAGCGTCGCGAAACCAGCGTCCAAGTTCCGTATTGGCGTTAAAAAATCCCGACCCGTAAGATGATATGCCATATTTGGTAGCCAAATTTGTATATTTGGCATTTACATACTCATGATTATTTCGGATAACCATTTCTTCATGATTTCCATAAAGGAGGTATACCTGACCGCCTGCGTCCAACGCTTGCTGTTGTAGCTTGTAAATAAGCCAGAGACAAGTTGTTGCATCGTCGCCACGGTCGAAAACATCCCCGATAATCATTAATTCGTTGTCGTTGTAAATCCAGTTGAAGTTGTCGTCGATTACCTTATGAGCTTTCAGGATAGAAGCAAATTCTTTCCATTTGGCATGTATATCGCTCAATACGATCAACGAATCGGGAGCGGGACGCGTGGCTGCCGGACGAGTCAACGGCGTTGCCGGAATCGTTACCTCAAAAGCAGAACGAGCGCTTTTCCCGGATTCAATTACGTCCGAAAAAACTGTAAACGTATAATTTTCAGGTAATTGCGCGTACACCTTTTCTACAATATATCCGTCTGCATCTACCGAAACTACTTTATCGCCGCTTGTCGTGTTATAAAAAATGTAGGGACCGTCGGGATGATTGACCGCCAGTTCCGGCGTTCGGCTGCTAACCGTAACCGGTACAGTTGCTGTGATACCTGAACCGTCTTCTGCGGCAATCGTAATCGTTGCCGAACCGGCAGTAAGACCTGTTATTTCACCGGTTGCGCTTACGGTGGCTATTGCCTGATTGTCAATGCTGTAACTGACAGTTTTATTAGCGGCGTTAGCCGGCGCTATTTCTGTCTTCAAAGCGAATACATTTCTGTTCTTCAACGAGACCGTACCGGAAACATTACTTGCCGATATGGATGTAACCTGCTGTGCCTGCGCAACATAAGTTGCCGCAAAGAAGACCGTAGAAAATACTAAGGTCTGGAATACTTTGATTGTTTTCATGAGTAAAAAAAATTAAAAATTAATAAATTGAAAATTAGTAAATTAGTAAATTGAAAATTAAAAATTGAAAATTAGTATATGATAACAACTATTTTTTTAACCATAAACACATAGAAAACAATAGTTTTAATTCAAATACATCACATTTTTTTATAAAAGACCACATAGCCGTCCATGTCTTCGACATGAACTTATGCTCAGAGGGTAAAACTATTCCGGTTTACCGAAACA
>JAISXQ010000061.1 GCA_031270425.1 Prevotellaceae bacterium
AAATCTTGAAATCTTGAAACTATTTATATATTTCCCTTTTTCCTGCAAGCAGGGTATTCCGCATCAACGAAACAATCGTCATCGGACCAACGCCGCCCGGTACAGGCGTAATAAACGCCGCTTTGGGAGCAACTTCATCGAATTTCACATCGCCCGAAAGACGGAAACCGCTTTTTTTCGAGGCATCGGGTACGCGCGTTGTGCCCACATCGATAACCACAACGCCTTCTTTTACCATATCGCCTTTCAGAAATTCGGGAACGCCCAATGCGGCAATAATAATATCGGCTTGCCGGCATATCTCTTTCAAATTGGCTGTGCGGCTGTGGCAGACCGTTACCGTTGCATCGCCGGGATAAGCTTTTTGCAACATTAATGAAGCAACCGGCTTGCCGACAATATTGCTTCGTCCGAGTACAACGCAATTCTTACCCTGAGTAGGGATTTCGTAACGCCTTAGTAATTCGATAATTCCGGCAGGCGTAGCCGAGATAAAGCAAGGCAGTCCGATTGACCTGCGACCGACATTTACCGGATGAAAACCGTCCACATCTTTCCGGTAATCGATGGCTTCGATGATTTTGTCTTCGTCGATGTGTTTCGGTAAAGGCAGTTGGACGATAAAACCGTCGATATCAGCGTCTTTATTCAATCTGTCAACGCAGGCGAGCAGTTCTGTTTCGGTTACGTCGCTCTCATAGCGAATCAGACTTGATTTGAAGCCGACTTCTTCGCAGGCTTTCACTTTCGCCGCCACGTAAGTTTCGCTTCCTCCGTCGTGTCCGACAAGCACAGCCGCCAAGTGAGGCGTTTTTCCTCCCGAAGCCTTTATCTGCAAAACTTCTTCCGCAATTTCTTTTTTTATTTGCGCCGAAACGGCTTTTCCGTCGATAAGAATCATATAATTTCAAGGTTTCAAAATTACCTTTTTTTCTTTCCTAATTTTCCTGTGGTTGCCATTTTCATCATTTTGCTCGTTTGTTCAAATTGTTTCAACAAACGGTTGACTTCAACAATGGAGGTTCCGCTACCTGCTGCAATGCGTTGTTTGCGGCTTCCGTTCAACAGCGAAGGATTTCCCCTTTCTTTCGGAGTCATTGAATGAATAATGGCTTCGGTGCCTTTGAACGCATCGTTGTCGATTTCCACATCTTTCAGGGCTTTGCCCATGCCGGGAATCATGGACGCCAAATCTTTCAGGTTTCCCATTTTCTTTATTTGCTGAATCTGGGAAATGAAATCGTTGAAGTCGAATTGATTTTTGGCTATTTTCTTGCTTATCCGGCGGGCTTCTTCTTCGTCGTATTGCTCCTGCGCCCGCTCAACTAACGAAACAATATCGCCCATACCCAAGATACGGTCAGCCATACGTTCGGGATGGAACACGTCCAGCGCGTCCATCTTTTCGCCCGTCCCGACAAATTTTATCGGCTTGTTAACAACGGAACGGATGGAAAGGGCGGCGCCACCGCGTGTATCGCCGTCGAGTTTGGTAAGCACTACTCCGTCGAAGTCGAGGCGGTCGTTAAATTCCTTGGCGGTATTCACTGCGTCCTGTCCGGTCATCGAATCGACCACGAACAAAATTTCCTGCGGCTGAACGGCTTTTTTTATCGCCGCTATTTCGGTCATCATCAGTTCGTCGATCGCCAAGCGTCCCGCAGTGTCGATAATTACCACGTCGTTCCCCTGTTGCTTCGCGTGCTTAATGGCGTTTTCGGCGATTTTAACCGGATTTTTGTTGCCTTCTTCGGTATAAACCGGAACATTGAGTTGTCCGCCGAGAACCTTCAACTGTTCGATAGCGGCGGGGCGGTACACGTCGCAAGCCACGAGTAACGGATGTTTCCCCCGTTTACTTTTGATGAAGTTGGCTAATTTTCCAGAGAAAGTCGTTTTACCCGAACCTTGCAGACCCGACATCAAAATAACGGCAGGCGAACCTTTCAGGTTGATGTCCACACTCGAACTACCCATAAGGGACGCCAGTTCGTCGCGCACGATTTTCACCATCAACTGATTGGGTTTTAGCGCGGTAAGTACATTTTGCCCAAGAGCTTTTTCTTTTACCGTTTCGGTAAATGTTTTGGCGGTTTTAAAGTTTACGTCAGCATCTAACAAGGCTTTACGTACATCTTTAAGCGTTTCGGCTACGTTGATTTCGGTAATTTT
Organism: Prevotellaceae bacterium; assembly: GCA_031270425.1. Lineage (GTDB taxonomy): Bacteria > Bacteroidota > Bacteroidia > Bacteroidales > Paludibacteraceae > H1. Next base: position 2,173 of record JAISXQ010000061.1, read on the forward strand.
ACCTTCGCCTTTCAGTATTTTAAACGACCGTTCGAGCCTTTCGCTAAGTGATTCAAACATGGAAATATATATCTAATTTACGATTCACGAATTTATATTTAAACAAGCCGGCGTTTCGGAATTTATACGAGTTGCGCGTCCGCTTGCTTTTACGAGAACGCAAAAGTACAAAAAATGCAGCAACCGGCAAAAGAGTGAAACCGTCCCGGATAGCGCGACCATTTTTTAAGTACACAGACGCAATCAACAAAAACAGAAAGTTAAATCACATGTACCGAGTCAAGAATAAGTTTTAGCAGGAATAAAATTCCGATGACATATACCGTTGCCGATACGTCTTTGAATTTTCCCGACAGCGTTTTGATAAACATAAAACTGAGGATACCGAACACGATGCCTTCGGCAATGCTGTATGTAAACGGCATAAACACCATGGTGATAAATGCCGGTAATCCTTCGCTCATTTCGTTGAAGTCGATCTTTGCAACGGAGGATACCATAAACAGTCCGACGATGATAAGCGCCGGAGCAGTTGCGGCGGTGGGAACCATCAGGAAGAGTGGAGCAAAGAACAGCGCCAGGATAAAAAAGGACGCGGTACTTACAGCCGTCAATCCGGTACGTCCTCCCGAAGCTACTCCCGAAGCGCTTTCAACATAAGCCGTAACAGTGCTTGTTCCCAAAATGGCGCCGAAAGTCGTTCCCAACGCGTCCGCAAGCAAAGCTTTTTTCATTTGAGGGAAATTGCCGTCCTTATCCGCTATCCCTGCCTTGGATACTACACCGATAAGCGTTCCCACCGTGTCGAATAAGTTCACAAAAAGGAAGGTAAATACAACGATAAGCATATCGAGCGATAAAATTTTACTCCAACCTTCGGCAGACAGCATCGGTTTTATGGCTTCGCCGAAAATAGCTTCCGGCGACGGCGGAAGCGCTACGATAGCGTCCTTCGGTAAGCTTACATCGCCCAGTGCAAAGCCGAATACTGTGGCGCAGGCGATACCGATAAGTATAGCTCCGTTCACATTGCGCACGTAAAGCACCGCCGTAATCACCAAGCCGAGCAAGGCAATCCACACGCTGTGCTGGGAGAAGTCGCCCAAACCGACTAAGGTCGGCTCGTTGCCCACAACGATACCGGCGTTTTTAAGCCCGATAAGCGTAATAAACAAGCCGATACCGATGGGAATAGCGTCTTTTATCACTTTCGGAATACTTTTTACAATCAATTCGCGGATATTGAAAAAAGTAAGCAGGATAAAGATAATACCTTCGATAAATACGGCGGTAAGCGCGAATTGCCAGGTATAACCCATCCCCAGCACTACCGTGAATGCGAAAAAACTGTTGAGTCCCATTCCCGGAGCTTGCGCAATCGGCAGTTTAGCCATGAAAGCCATCAGCAGCGTAGCGATAATGACAGTCAGCGCGGTTGCCGTAAACAGGGCGTCAACCGGCATTCCTGTCGCTCCCAATACGCCGGGATTGACAATAAGGATGTACGACATTGTGAGGAAAGTGATAAATCCAGCGACAAGCTCCTTGCGCACTGTCGTATTGTTCTCTTTTAATTTGAAAAAATTGTTTAACATAAATCTGTATCTTTTTATATTAGAAATTCCATTTTGCAGCTAAAGTCGGAATCACGTATAACTTGCTTTCAACAAGTGCATTTACGAAATTGTAGCTAAGTTTCACTTCGCTTCCAAGCGCAATGTTTGGTGTGAAGTTATACCATATCTGAGGCTCGCTTAAAAATATCAGTTTCTTGCCGCTTGTTGATTCCAATTGGTCTTTATTTTCACTCCAAATATCTAAAAATCCCGCCAACGACAGTTTGTCATTAAGGAAATCGGCATTCCAGGTAACCGTCCATTGAACATCGTGGCTTGCTTTTTCGAAGGCGTTCAATTTGTAGGCAACGTAAGCGCCCATAAAAAAATCACCTAACTGAAACGGACAGGCGGCTCCGGCTAAATAGGCATTGGGGATGGAAAAACCATTGCCCAGTCCACCATTATACTCGATATGCGGCATCAGGGGAAAATCGCCGATTTTGAAAGCCCTGGCAATCTCTGCATAAGCCATTCCGATATTTCCGTTGTCGAGGTTGAAGTCCAAATCGACGAACATAAAGGTAGAACCCCAGTTGTCGGGTTGGAACATTTCGTAAGTCGCTGTCAGATAATTTTCCGGAGATACGTTGTCGCCATATAACGAACTGCGCGGGTCATAGTGCAATTGCAGGTTTTGCGCCATGCTTATGCCGGAAACAAGAAACAAAGCAACGGAAAAAAGAATTTTTCGTGTCATAAAATAATGTGCTAATTTGCTAATTTGCTAATTTTATTTTATTGTTATTTCGCTTGAAATAAACCGCAATGGTAGGTAAAAAAAACATTTTTATATTTACTCACAACAAACAAATTTCAACAACATCAATAATTTGCAAATCAAACAAATACAGCGTAAAATCAATAACAGACCAAGAGCGAAACTAAATTTTTTATTCTCCAAAAGAAATTTTCTTCCTAAATTTACAGAATAATAAAGTTGTATTCACTTGTTGAAACTAAATTTAAAGTTTTTAAACTATAAACTGCAAACTCTAAACTTTTTTTTTGTAACTTTGTTCCGTTTTACTCGAAATCCGTTTTACTCGAAA
>JAISXQ010000207.1 GCA_031270425.1 Prevotellaceae bacterium
CCGGGAGTTTTTTGTTCGTTATTCTTACTTTTTATTTCACAAGCAGTTTGATGTTTTCGACACTGCCATCGGCAAAAGTTACCTGCATGATGTAGCAACCGTTTGTCGAAAGTGTTGCGCTGAACGTGTCGCCCGAAGCGGCTTTGCGGCAAACCGTCGCGCCGGTAAGGCTGTAAATAGCCACGCTGTTCATGCTTTCCGCCCAAACGCTGACGCTACCGTTGGCTACCGACCAGCGAGATCTCAAAGCGGCATTTATCGTGCCTGTGCCTGTCGACGAAAATTCGCTTTCTTCAACAAATCGCCAAATGCTGCCCGCGTCGCCTGCGTTGTAGGTGGTAACGGCTTGTTCGGGTTTGTTGTTGTCGGCGTTGATACCTTGACTTGCGTTGTCTGCCAAAACGATAGCCCAAGTTCCGGCTGCCGCGTCTTTTTCTCCTAATTTAAAGAGTGTTCCTGCGCCTTCTTCGTAAGTCAAATTGTATCCTTTTGTCTCAGCGTCGTAAAGCGCTTCTGCGCCTTCTTCGGCTTTCAGCAGCATGCGGAAACCGTCGGAATACGAGCCTTCAAAGCGGAAGAGTTGCAGGTCGAGTACGTCGCCTGTTGTGGTTGCCGCCGCGCCGTGATACAGTTTTGCATCTTCGGCGTCGGGTGCATAGAACAACGCTGTTCCGGCGCGGGTATTTACTACCTGATAATAAAGCGGTTCGGCTGCCGTGCTAAGTTTCGGAGCAGAAGCGTAAGGATTGTAAGCGCCGTCGATAAATGTCCAAATGCTGCCTGCGTCGCCGCTGCTGTAAGTAGTTACTTCTTCCAGGTTGTTGTTGTGAGCGTTAATTCCGTTGGCGCTGCCGTCAATCTGGATAGCCCAAGTTCCGGCTGCCGCGTCTTTTTCGATAAATTTGAACAAATTGCCTTCTCCTTCGCTTAATTGAAAGCGCGTACCGCCGCTTTCGGCAGTAAAACTTGTCAATTCGCCACCCACTTTCGCCACGATTTTGAAACCGGCTTTGTAAGCGCCCTCGAAACGGAAGAGTTGCAAGTCGCGATCGTCGCCGAGTTCGGGCGTTACGGTAGCCTGATAAATTTGTACTGCCTCTTCGTTGTATTGGAGCACGTATCCGCTGCGGACATTCTTTATCATGTACCAAAGCGGATCGGCTGGCGTGCTAAGTTTCGGAGCATTAACATAGGGATCGTAATCTTCCGCAATAAAACTCATGGCATTGCCGTCGTCGGTTGTGCCGTCGTAGAGACAAAGGTTGTAGTCGTGCTTGCCGTTTACGCCCGTAGCAGATCCGTCGGGTTTAATGCAGTAAATCATCAACTTATCTTTGTATGTATTTGCGGTCATGCGGTCGATGCGGAAACTGCTGTTGTCGTCGGAAGTGCCGGCAATAATTTCACTTGGTGTTTCGCCTGCGGCATATTTCAGATAAGCTCCGCTTTTGCTGACAATGCGGAAAGAGGACAGTCGTCCTTCAAAGCGGAAAAGTTGCGCGTCGCGTCCGTCGCCTTCGATAATCGGCTCAATCGTTACCGACGTACCGGCAGTTGCATCGTTCAAATTGAAAACGCGGCTTTTGCGCAGGTTGTTAATCTGATACCACACCGGATTGGTTTCGGTACTCATTTTCGGCGCGTCGGGGAAGTTGGATGCATAGAATTCGTCAGCTAAATCATCAATTTCCTGCAAACTGTTTACTACAACAGAGAAGGGATTACCGCCGTCGTTATTGACATTGTAGATGCAAAAAGTCTCTCCGTCTGTTGCCAGACGCTGATTGACATACGATTCGTTGTCCACGTCGCGCAACTGGAATTTGAAGTTTGCCGGAGCGTCCGCATAATTTTTAAAAACGAAGCGCGTACCGCCTGTTGTCGCAGTTACAAAACTATTCACCTCGTTGTGCGTGCCTAACTCTCCGGCGTCGATGTCGTCCTGGGTTAATTCCACATAGCCGCCTTCGCCTTCGTTGGCGTCGTCCTGCCAAACGTGTGTTCCTTCGCCTGCAGCTACTTGCTGATAGGTCATATAAAAAAATTCGCCGCCTGTCTTGTTCACAATTTTGAAGGTGTCGGGCGTTCCTGCCGCCACACGTTCAAATTTCCATTTCTGACTGTCGGAAGTGTTGTCGTACGCGACGGCGTTGCAGTTAACGTCGATGCCCGCGTTGTTAATCACTTTACTCGAACGATGCGAGTAGATACTGTACCATGTTTCAGCGCCGCCGGAGCTGATTGTCGGGAAACTTTGCGCTCCCAAAGTCCACGGCAAAAATAAAGCCGTTGTTACGAAAAAAAGTAATTGCTTTCTCATACGATTTTTTTTTTACAATTAAACAAAAATTTAAATTTAAAGTTAGGATATTTAGTATATTCTAAAATCAGAAGATACGGCAGATTTAAATTCTGTTTAAAAGAACTGCGAAAAAAATGCTTTTTTTAAACGCAATTTGCTTTGAAAGTTTTTTTTGACATTAGCCTGTGTGGTTACAACCTTGTGCGACAAGGATTTCGCGCGGCAACGGCATTTTTCAAGACCCATAGTAACAGTAATATAAATATCTTTATTCCCTCTAATCTTCTGACCAACAAGTGCAAAGTTGGCTTTTTATTGTATCCGTATGTTAATAAACATCGTTTTACAATTGTTTGTTTCAAAAAAAACAGAAAATTTTTCGACCTTTTTCTATTTTTGTCGTATAGTAATTAAATGAAACAAAAATGGAAGAATCGGAAATAAACCGTTTGATAGAATTGTGTAAAGCAGGCGAGCAACAGGCTTTTGCCCCGATTATTTCAGAATATCAGCAAATGGTTTTCTCCATAGCTTTCCGCCTCCTTTGCGACGAGGACGAAGCAAAAGATTCCGTTCAGGATACATTCGTTAAAATTTGGTTGAATTTGGAGAAATACGACCCATCGAAAAGTTTTCGTACATGGATTTATACGGTGGCAATAAACTGCTGCTACGATAAAATCAAGATACAAAAGCCAAAAAGAATCGACGAAGATGTTGCAAAAAATATTGCTTCGCCGGACAATGTCGAGCAGAAAATTCAGAATAAAGATTTGGCAACGATAATCGTATCCCTTGTTGGAAAATTAACGCCAAAACAAAAAATCGTTTTTACGCTACGCTATTTGGAACAATTGGAAATGAACGAAATAGAAGAAATAACACACTTGTCGAGGGAACAAATAAAAAATAATTTGTATTTAGCTCGAATGTCAATAAAAAGAATATTGGAAAAATGGAAAATATAAAAAACGATTCGAGAAGCGAGATTATACTCGAAAATTTAAGTAAAAAAACTCCGAAGCTAAATGAAGATTTAACCGTTTCGATAGTAAGCCGTATCAGTAAACAAAAAAAGCGGGAAAAACAGTATAAATTCATCAATTTCATTCGTATTTACTCTTCCGCTGCTGTTGTTTTTATAATTATCGCATTTTCATTTACAAAAAAACCGGTGGAAGAAAAATATACCGGCGAGCAACAAAACACAAAAATCCAAATTACAACTGCAACGAAAGAGGCATATATATCTTATTTACAAAATAATACACAAAAAAACAGAGAGAATATTCAAAAAAAGAAACAACTAAAAAATTAATAAAATGAAACCCAAAAACACAGTTACGTTATTCATTGTCTGCCTGTTATTCATATCTTGCAGTAATGAAGTTGAAATGAAGACAGTCGTTAACGCAGACGGTTCTTGCTACCGGGAATTTACGAGCAAAAATGTGAGTAAAGAATTTTTTATTGCCGACAACACATCCAAAGGCAATCCCTTTCCGGTAGAGATTGATTCAACTTGGAATATTTTATGGAAATACGGAGATGCAAAATGGCAAAATGATTTTCCGCCTTCCGAAAATACAATCGATTCAATACTGGAACAGCAAAAAAACACCAACGATTCTTGCGCGGCAAAAAAGGATTTTCCTTTTTTTTCGGTTCAAATAAAAAAGCATTTTCCTTCGGTAAGCGCCATGAAAAATGCCTGTAAAATAAAGGATTCGCACCCGTGGAAAAATATAAAAACAGATTACAGCCTCTCCAAAAAATTTCGTTGGTTTTATACTTACTATATTTACCAGGAAAAATATGAAAAAGCAGGTATTCAATTTGATTACCCTATCGACGATTTTTTGACGGAAGAAGAATATTTGTTTTGGTTTACCGGATTTCCAAATCCGACAAAGGGGATGAGCGGCATGGAAGTACGGGAATACTTAGGCGAAATTGAAAATAAATACGAAAAATGGATTGCTAAAAACAAATGGAGCTGGGAATATGATTTTTTACTGTCGAATTATGAGAAAATATCCAACTTGTCTGTTACGAAAACAGAATTAAAAAATTCCAAAGACAGTATTTTTAAACAGCGCGTTAAAAATAATATTGATTTTGATATGCCCCAAATTATGGATTCTCATTTTCAAACATCCGCATTTTCTCGTTTTTGGAACGAAGAAAACAGTCCGATGAAGAATTATGAAAACGACCCTGATGGAACAACTCTGTATGCGACAACAATCTCTCTATTTTCGGAAAATTTCAACTACAAACTAATTTTACCGGGGAAAATCATAAAATCGAATTGCAGAAAAAGCAACGACAATGAAATGGTTTGGGAATTATCCGCTTATCGTTTTTTAGTAACCGATTATACAATTGAAGCCGAGTCACGCAAAACAAATGCTTGGGCTTTCGCCGTAAGCGGAATTATCATTTTATTGGCTTTGGGAAGCTCTGTTTTTCTTCATAAAAAGAAACTGTTAACGTAAAAAAAAAAGGATTATTCCCACTACAAATGCGAGGATTTACCCGACAGTTATCGGAATGGGAGTACGCCCCTAAATCTCCCAAAGGGTATTTTCCCCCTCTTTCTTTTTTGTTTTTTGTTATCGAATTATTTTTACAGCAAAAATAGTTTAGTACATGACAAAAAACAAATAAAAACCTGACACATAGGCGACACATAGTATTTTTATCTTTTTTTTAAAAAGTGCACATAGCTGTAAAATAGTTAGCTACGCTAAATATTTTACCCTCTGAGCATAAGTTCATGTCGAAGACATGGACGGCTATGTGGTCTCTTTTAAGAAAAAAATGTGATGTAATTGAATTAAAACTATTGTTTTCTATGTGTTTATGTTTGAAAAAACATTTTTTTGTCATGTACTAAGCAAAAATAGATAAAAACCGAACATAAATGCCTAACTTTGCAGCCGCTAAAAACAATATTATGGCAAAAAACAAATTAAATTTATTGGCTGATTTCCCTCCCGTAACAACCGAACAATGGATGGAAAAGGTAACAGCCGACCTTAAAGGAGCCGATTTTAACAAGAAACTTGTCTGGAAAACGAACGAAGGATTTAATGTTATGCCTTTTTACAGGGAGGAAAACATTGCCGGAGTGAAAACAAACGAACTTTTCCCCGGCGAATTTCCTTACGTGCAAGGCGCGGATAAATCGAACGAATGGTTCATTCGTCAGAATATTAT
>JAISXQ010000242.1 GCA_031270425.1 Prevotellaceae bacterium
TGAAACCTGTAACCGAAGCCGGAGAATTTAAAATATGGGTGGGAGGAAACAGCAATGCTCAATTAGAAGCTCAATTCACGCTAAAATAAAACTTTCCGAACTTAGTACATGACAAAAAAACAACTAAAAACCTGACACATAGTCGACACATAGTATTTTTATCTTTTTTTTTAAGTGCACATAGCTGTAAAACATTCCGGTAAACCGGAATAGTTTTACCCTCAGAGCATAAGTTCATGTCGAAGACATGGACGGCTATGTGGTCTTTTCTAAAAAAAAATGTGATTGTAACTATAACTCAACTATAAACTGTAAACTATAAACTGTAAACTGAATTAAAACTATTGTTTTCTATGTGTTTATATTTGAAAAAATAGTTGTTGTCATGTACTAAACTTTCCGAAATAACAACCGGAAACAACTGCGTATTCCGAAAAAGAGTTGTATTTTTGATGCAGTAAAAAATAACTGCAACCCTTTTTCTTATGAACGTAGAAGAACTCCGCGAATATTGCCTGAGTTTGAAAGGAGCTACCGAGCATTTTCCTTTCGACGATGTTTCCCTTGTTATCAAAGTGCAGGGCAAAATGTTTGCACTCATTCCTCTTGACGCCGAAACTCCTTCCATTACGCTAAAATGCGACCCGGAGCGGGCTATCGCCTTGCGCGAAGCCACAGAAGCCGTAGAAGCCGCTTACCATTTTAATAAAAAACACTGGAATTCGGTGCGTATCGACGATTCCATTACAAAAGAGCAACTGTTCGAGTGGATTGAGCATTCCTACGATCTGGTTGTCGCCGGTCTTTCCCGCAAATTAAGGGAAGAACTGCTGTAAAAAACGCATTTTAAGAAAGCCGTTTTCCGCTTTCTGTATTTCATTTTATTTCCTTTATTTGAATGATTTCGAGAAAATATGAATTATTGCAATGTAGAGATTGCAATTTTGATAAAAAATTGTACCTTTGCATACATTTTCAGATTTATAAACAAAACACAATATGAAATTACTAAACCGGATTATGGAGCGTGCCAAAGCCAATCCCAGACGGATAGCGCTGCCCGAAGGCACGGAAATCAGAACATTAAAAGCTGCGGATATTATTCTTAAAGATAAGGCTGCAAAGTTGATTTTAATTGGAAACGAAAGTGAAATCAAAACCTTAGCCGCAGAAAACAACCTTTCCCATATTGAGGAGGCGGTTATTATCGACCCCGAAACGCACTCCGGTATGGAGCATTATGCAAATTTGCTTTTTGAAATCCGCAAAAGCAAAGGCATGACCATAGAACAAGCTCGCGCGTTGGCAAAAGACCCTCTGTATTTGGGTTGTTTGCTGATTAAAAACGGCGACGCCGACGGCGAATTAGCCGGAGCGCGAAACTTTACCGGCGATGTGCTTCGTCCCGCTTTCCAGATTGTAAAAACGCTACCCGGAATTAAAGTCGTGTCGGGAGCCATGCTGATGTTCACTCCCGCCAAACAATATGGAGAAGATGGTTTGTTGGTTTTTGCCGACTGCGCCGTGAATCCGAATCCGTCGGCGGAAGAATTGGCGCAAATAGCCGTTTGCACGGCGCAAACAGCCAAAGCCCTTGCCGGTTTCGAGCCGCGCGTGGCAATGTTGAGTTTTTCCACAAAAGGAAGCGCTAAGCATGAACTGGTCGATAAGGTAACGGAAGCCGTCCGGATTGCCAAAGAAATGGCGCCCGGATTACTAATCGACGGCGAATTGCAAGCCGACGCCGCTCTCGTACCTTCCGTTGGGCAAAGCAAAGCCCCGGGAAGCAAAATTGCCGGACATGCCAATGTGCTGATATTCCCCGATTTGCAAGCCGGAAATATCGGTTATAAATTGGTGCAACGTTTTTCGGGCAGCGAAGCCGTTGGTCCCGTACTGCAAGGAATGGCAGCGCCGGTCAACGACCTCTCGCGCGGCTGCTCGGTGGAAGAAATCGTATCGATGATCGCTATCACGGCAAATCAAGTAACCCTCTAATTAGCTTATTTATGGCAGAACTAATAATAGAACCTATCGAAAGATACGGATTAAGCAAACGAAGCAAGGTGCGGACGTTATTTTCGCGTATCGGCATTGTAGGTTGCGGCAAAGAAGGCAGCGTAATTGCGACCACGGCGGCATTGAATGGAATGGAAGTCGTTTTTTTGGAACCGGCTCCAGAAAAAATTACCAATGCTTTTCTTCGCATCGAAAGCAAACTGGATAAGAAAATAGAAAACTGGGGGTTGACTCAAAACGAGAAAAAAACCATTTTGGGGCGTATTCAAGGGACGAGCAGCTACAACGACTTAAAAGGCTGCGACTTCGTTATCGAAGCCATCCGTTACGACGACAATACGGGCGAACGGCATGTAAATCAACGCAAAGAAGTATTTAAGTTACTCGAAAGCATATTGTCGCCCGATGCTATTATCGCGTCGAACGTATCGACGGTGGTTGTTACCGATCTGTCTTCCGAGTTGCAGCATCAGGAACGCTGCATCGGCGTACACTTTCTGTCGAACGTACCCGAATCGCAAATCATAGAAATAGTGCGGGGATTAAACACATCGGACGCAACCTACGAAAAAATATGCCAGTTCGCCCGCCTGATAAATCATAAATATATTGCGGTTGCCGAATCGGCTGGCTTGGTCAGCCTGCGCCTCTTCCTGATTCAGTTGAACGAAGCCTGCTCCATTCTGATGGAAGGTATTTCTACCGTTGAAGATATTGATGAGGTTTTGTCCGTCGGTTTCGGACACCGTCAGGGGGTTTTCCGCATTGCCGACCAAATGGGGATTGAAAAAATAGTGAATCTGCTCGAAAATATGTATCAGGAATACGGTTTGGTAAAATACAAGCCGTCGCCGGTGCTTCTGCGTTTGTACCGGGCAAAACATTACGGTGTTAGCCGGGGAAAGGGGTTTTATACATACTCCTAAATAAGAGAGGGGATTTTTCTTTTATTTACAATTTTATTATTTACAATTTACAATTAAAAAAGCCTTAGAGCAAGGGAAATGAGGGATTTAGGGGGCTGTAATCTTATGAAAATATTAGTATTAAATTGCGGAAGTTCGTCGGTAAAATACAAACTTCTTGATATGAACGGAAACCGCGAGCTTGGTTCCGGCGGCGTTGAAAAAATCGGAATGAAAGGCTCCTTCCTGAAACACACGCGGGCGGACGGACAAAAAGTGATTCTCGAAGGCGAAGTGTTGGAGCACCGCACGGCGGTTGAATATATTCTGGGGGCGCTGACAAGCGAAAAACACGGTTCGATAAGTTCTTTGGAGGAAATCGACGCGGTAGGGCATCGCGTGGTGCATGGCGGCGAAAAATTTAATTCCAGCGTGCTGATTACCGAAGAAGTAATACATAAAATAGAAGAGTGCATCGACATTGCTCCGCTTCATAATCCGCCGAACCTGGCGGGTATTCAAGCTATCGAAGAGTTGTTGCCGAACATTCCGCAGGTAGCAGTTTTCGATACGGCTTTCCATCAATCCATGCCCGATTATGCTTATATGTATCCGATTCCGTATCAGCTTTACGTCAAATACGGCATCCGCCGCTATGGTTTTCACGGAACGAGCCACCGTTATGTTTCGCGACGGGCTTGCGAATTTTTGGGCTTAGACTATTCCAAAACGAAAATCATTACGGCTCATATCGGCAACGGAGCCTCGATAACCGCCGTTGAAAACGGGAAATCCGTCGATACTTCCATGGGCTTTACTCCGGTGGAAGGTTTGATGATGGGAACCCGTTCGGGCGACGTTGATCTCGGCGTAGCGACTTTCCTGATGGAAAAGGAAATGATTGGCGCGGCGGCAACATCGACGTTGTTTAATAAACACAGCGGCGTACTGGGCATTTCGGGCGTGTCGTCGGATATGCGCGATATTGAAAACGCTATCAAACAGGGAAACGAACGGGCAAAACTGGCGCTCGACATGTACGAATACCGCATAAAAAAATACATCGGTTCCTATCTGGCGGCATTGAACGGCGCCGATGTTCTCGTTTTCACCGGAGGCGTAGGCGAAAATCAAACCGGAACAAGGCAGGCGGTGTGCGAAGGATTGGAATTTGCCGGCGTTGAAATAGACAACGAATTAAATGCCAAAACAAGGGGAACGGAAACCGTAATAAGTACGGTAAATTCCAAGATTAAGGTTGTGGTTATCCCTACCGACGAAGAGTATATGATAGCTTCGGATACGTTGGAGATAGTGAAAACCCCTAACCCCTAAAAGGGGAAGCGAACAGTAAAACAGAATAACAAATTAAAAAGTAAACAAATCAACTGAATCAATCTTATTCTGCCAAGGGCTTTTTGATATGGAACAACGCCTTACCATACGCCAATGGGCGGAAGACGACCGTCCGCGCGAAAAGATGCTTCGGAAAGGCATCTCAAGCCTTTCTGACGCCGAATTGCTGGCTATCCTCATTGCTTCCGGCAACAGAAACGAAACGGCGGTGGAGCTGGCAAGGCGCATTTTGCACGATTCGGGCGATAACCTGAATGAACTGGCAAAACTTTCCGTCAACGACCTGTGCAAAAAATACAACGGCGTCGGCGAGGCAAAAGCCGTTACGATTGTCGCCGCATTGGAATTGGGTAACCGGCGCAAAACGCATCTTATTCCCGAGCGCAAAAGCATCCGTTCGAGCGCAAGTTTATACGAAGTTTTTGAACCTTACCTGATTGATTTAAACCACGAAGAATTTTGGGCGCTTTTGCTGAACAACGCTCTTCAAACGCTGGAAGTGAAGAAATTAACGCAGGGCGGCACGAACCAAACAACGGTGGATGTAATGCTTTTGTTAAAAACCGCGATAGAAAAATCGGCTGTGGCGCTTGCCGTGGCGCACAACCATCCTTCGGGACAATTAAAGCCAAGCAATAGCGACAAGGAAATAACCCGGAAAATAAAAGCGGGATGCGACGCGGTGGGAATCCGTTTTATCGACCATATTATTGTCGCGCAGGGCGGTTATTTCAGCTTTGTAGATGAAGGGATGATTTAGGAAAAAATCTTGTTTATTTTTTTGACAAAAAATTTCAACTTCAATTTGATATTACAGTTTTTTACGATGTTAGTTGTATTAAAAAATATTTTTATACACTTGCATAAAAATTATGAATATAAAGGATTAATTTTGCCAAAAACAAGGTTTTGTACTGGTTATACAAAGGAAGTAAAAATTGATAACTAAATAAAAACAAAATTAGCGCATGATAAAAATTTTTACTGCAATTTACTTATCTAAAATATTCAGCATCACAAACT
>JAISXQ010000007.1 GCA_031270425.1 Prevotellaceae bacterium
TGCCTCGCTCGAAACTACGACCGCCAACCTGGCTCAGGGAAGTTACCGGTTGAAGCAGGTAATGAATACCGATATTCCCAGAATTCTCGGTAATGTGGACGTGTTTGCGTCCGACTTTAAACAACTATCGGGAAATTTGAAAAAAATTGATTTTTCCGCTACGGTCGATTCCATAAATTACACCATAGCGAATTTGAATCTGCTGACCGGAAAACTAAACGGAAGCGAAGGCTCGCTCGGCTTGCTTCTGAATGATAAAGATTTGTATATCAATCTGTCAAAGACAGCGTCAAGCGCTAACGAGTTGCTGATTGATTTACAAAAAAGCCCCAAAAAGTACGTGCATTTTTCGTTGTTCGGACGTAAATAAAGAACTGTCCTTATTTTTAATGATTCTAAATAACGAAAAAGGTAAAAAAAAATAATAACTTATATTTTTTCACCTCTGAAACATCTTGTTAACAAGTATTTCAACGATGTTTCATTTTTTCTTTTTCTTTTTCTTCAAAATTGTTAAATGCTTTATTATTAAATGATAATGTGTTTTGGTTTTTTTTATTTGATTGAAAAACAATTTGTTGGGTTAAATCGCTGATATAAAAACATATATGTCTAAATAAAAAAAAGCCTTTAAATAATAATTTGCTTTTGTCCGAATAGTTTTACAACTTTGTACTCCTTAAAAGATATTCTTCGGAAAATAAACGGGGATGTCTTTTTTTATCAAGCAGACAAATGTTTTTTTTAGACGAGAGTCTTTATTTTGTGAAATAGTTATGAGTCAAAATTGTCAGCAGTTGTGGGATCGTTGTTTAAGGGTAATTAAAGACAATATCAGCGAAACATCGTATAATACGTGGTTTGCTCCTATCACCCCTTTACAGTATGAAAACAATGTATTTGTTTTACAAGTCCCAAGTCAGTTTTTTGTAGAGTATATCGAAGAAAAGTACATTGATTTATTGCGGATGACCTTGTACCGCGAAGTTAAGGTCGGAACCCGGCTGGAATACCGCGTGCTTATTGATAAGTTGAATGGAAAGGGCACGCAGATACCGAGCGCCGTGGAGCTTCCAAAGCCCAAACCGAAGGTTCAGCCGGCTTCTTACGCAAGTCCGTATGTGAAACCTCAGTTGCAGGAACTCGATCCCCAGTTGAATCCAGCCTACAATTTCAATAACCTGATAGAAGGAATCAGTAATAAATTAGCCCGTACAGCCGGAATCAGCATTGGCAACGATCCCGGAAAAACAATTTTCAATCCCCTGTTCGTTTACGGCGAGTCGGGAGTGGGAAAAACCCACTTGGCAAACGCAATTGGCGTAATGACAAAACAGTTGCATCCCGAAAAACGCGTGCTGTATGTTTCGGCAAACACGTTTCAAATCCAATATACCGACGCCGTTCGCAACAATACGGTTAACGACTTCCTGAATTTTTACCAGACGATTGATGTACTGATATTGGATGATATTCAAGAATTTTCGGGGAAAACCGGAACGCAAAACACTTTTTTCCACATATTTAATCATTTACATCAAACAGGTAAACAACTGGTACTGACTTCCGACCGTTCGCCCATTGTGATGCAGAGCATGGAACAGCGTTTGCTTACCCGTTTTAAGTGGGGGCTGTCCGCCGAAATAGAAAAACCCGATTTCGGATTGCGTAAAAGCATTTTAAAGCATAAAATCTATCGCGACGGACTGGAATTTCCCGAAAATATTGTTGATTTCATTTCCGAAAATGTAACCGAAAATGTTCGCGATTTGGAAGGCGTGCTGGTGTCGATATTGGCGCATTCCACCCTTACGGATGCTCCTATTGATATTACATTGGCTGAAAAAACGATCAGCCGGATTGTGAACATAGCTCCCAAAGTTACGAGCGTGGAGAAGATACGTGATGTCGTGTGCGATTATTTTTCGCTGTCGGTTGAAGCCATTTCGACCAGAAGCCGTAAGCGCGAAGTGGTGCAAGCCCGCCAGATTGCCATGTATCTGTCGAAGCAGATGACTAAAAATTCCTTGTCGTCCATTGGTTCCGTAATCGGGCAGCGCGACCACGCCACCGTATTACACGCATGTAAAATCGTATCCGATTTAATGGAAATTGACAAAAAATTCCGTTCGAGCGTTCAGGAAATAGAGTGCAAGTTGAAAGATTGAAACGTAACAGAAGACTTTTGTAAGGGATTGCCGGTTCGAGCCGGCAATTTCTTTATGGCAATATTTCTCAAATGAAAAAAAAACAGTATTTTTACAGCACACAAACAATTAAAAAAAATAAGCGATGGTATATAAGTTTACAGTGCTTTCAGATGAATCCGATGATTTTATCCGTATCATAACTATTGATTCCGAGGCAAAATTTATTGATTTGCATAACGCTATTCTCGATTCGGCAGGATATGCAAAAGATCAGATAACATCTTTCTTTCTCTGTTCCGATACTTGGAAGAAAGAGCAGGAAGTAACGCTTATGGAAATGGAGTCGAGTTCGGAGTACGACAATTTGACTATGGACGAAACAGCTCTTGACGAACTGCTGACGGACGAGAAACAAAAACTCCTGTATATTTTTGATATGTTGACGGAAAGAGCTTTCTACATAGAGCTTTCGGAAATCGTCCCCCGCAAAGAACAGTCCGAAGCGGAATGTATTCTTTCAAAAGGGAAAGCGCCTCAGCAGGTATTGTCGGAGCAGGATTTGATCGGTACGCAGAAAATAAACCTGGACGAAAACTTCTACGGCGACGAAGAGTACGACCTGGACGAACTCGATGAAGAAGGCTTCGGCGATATGAATTTCGACGATAACGCGCTGTTCTCCGAGGATCCGGCGTATTAGCTGCCGGTTAGAATGCAGACAGAACACAGATGACGCGGATTGAGCGGATTTTTATAAGTATTTGGTGAATAATTGATTAAATTAAATCCGTCCAAATCCGCGTAATCTGTATTTCTGTCTTTCTGTTTTCTATCCTCTTAATATCTTGCCAGGAACAAACCTATATCGTTCGATTCTATTCCGTAATGCTTTCCTATCAGCCGGTTGACTAATACGCCGCTGTATATGTAAGCTCCGTTTCTGAATCCGTAACTTTCCGTAATGGCTGCCGCTACGCTTCCCGAACGTCCTATTTTCAAAAGTATGGGCGCAAATATATTGCTCAGAACCATAGATGATGTACGCGCCACCCGTGCCGAAATATTGGGAACGCAATAATGGATAACGCCGTGTTTTTCAAAAACAGGGTCTTGCAGCGTGCGGCATTCCGACGTTTCGAAACAGCCGCCCTGGTCAACGCCCATATCTATAATTACAGAGCCGTTTTTCATCGTTTTTACCAGCTCTTCGGAAATCATAAAACGCTCCGAATCGTTTATATATCGTAAGTTGCCGATTACGGCGTCGGCGGAGGCAAGCGCTTTTATAAGCACGGAGGGATGAATTACGGATGTGAATACGTGTTTTCCCAGTGCAGTTTGTATCCGGCGAAGCTTGTTCACATCGTGGTCGAATATTTTTACCTGCGCTCCCAGCGCCATAGCTGTTTGCGCGGCTATCGCGCCACTGATACCGGCTCCTAAAATAAGTACTTCGGTAGGAGAAATACCGGCAACGCCGCCCAGAAGCAAGCCTTTTCCGCCATGCCCGATACTCATCAGTTCGGCTGCGATGTTCAGCGCGGTGTTTCCTTCTATTTCGGCAATGGAACTGACTACGGGAAAGGCTTTTTGTTCGTCTTTAATAAGTTCGTAGGCAATCGCCGTCATTTTTTTCTGCATCATAAGTTTGATGCAGTCAGCCGACAGCGTACTCAGTTGCAACATGGACAGGATGGTAGAATTGTCGTTCATTAATGATAATTCCTTTAAGGTCGGAGGGGCTATTTTCAACACTAAGTCTGTTGCAAAAACTTCGTTTGGGTTATCCACCAGAAAAGCTCCGGCTTCGCTGTACTGCATATCGGAATACGACATTGGATGTGCCGCTCCCCGTTGGATATAAACGCTGTGTCCTTCTTCCGTTACAAGAGCTACGCCTTCGGGAGTCAGTCCCAAACGGGTTTCTTTTGCCGCATCTTCCTTAGGTATCCCGATGGATAAGCGGGGATGTTTTTGTATTTCGCGCAAAAGGCATTCTTCGGGAAATAAATTTTGTCCGGTATTCGATTTCATGGCAGTTTGTATTTGTATGGACTACAAATCTAAGGACAATTATTGAAATAAGCAATAAAAATAAAGGCTTTATTTAAAAAAAATGGAAATGAAAAGTAGCAGGGACTGGCAAGAGCATACTTTTTACATTACCGGCAAAAATGATTTCCTGTTCCGGTTTTTTTCTATCGAGAAAAAGCAGTATTTTTGAAGCTCGAAAAAAAAATAGCGCTAAAAAACGAGTTGGCGCGTAAACGAATTAACGAATAAACGAATCTAAGTAACGAATCAACCAATCAACTAAGTAACCAATCAACGAATTAACAAACATGAAAGAACTTTTCGAAGACCGCCACACCGGCATTTCCGGTTGGGACGAAAAGCAAATGCTGGATATTGTAGGCGCAACAAGCCTCGATGAACTAATTAATCAGACCATTCCCGCAAAAATCCGTTTGGGGAAGAAACTCGAACTCGACGAAGCGATGACCGAACAGCAGTTTGCCGCGCATATCGCCGGAATCGCTTCCAAAAATAAAATCTTCACTTCCTGCATCGGGCAGGGCTGGTACGATACCTGCACGCCCGCCGTCGTCAAGCGCAATGTCTTTGAAAATCCGTCGTGGTACACGTCCTATACGCCTTATCAGGCGGAGATTTCGCAGGGACGTTTGGAAGCTTTGCTGAATTTTCAAACAGCGGTGGTCGATTTCACCGGACTTCCCCTGGCAAATGCGTCGCTGCTCGACGACGCTACCGCCGCCGCCGAAGCCATGACTATGATGTTCAACCTCCGTTCGCGCGAGCAGGTAAAAGCGGACGCCAACGTGTTGTTTGTCGATTGCTTCGTTTTTCCGCATATCATAGCAACGCTCCGTACCCGCGCGGGCGGACAGGGCATTCAAATAGAAACGGGCGATTACCGCGCGGCGAAATTCGGCGAAAAACATTTCGGAGCTATTATACAATATCCCAATTCGGAGGGGAACATCGAAGATTATGCCGGTTTTACCGAAAAAGCGCATAATTCTTCCTGCAAAGTCGCTGTTGCCGCCGATATAGTAAGCCTCGCCCTGCTTGTGCCGCCCGGCGAGTGGAACGCCGACATTGCTTTCGGTTCCACGCAACGCTGGGGAATACCAATGGGTTACGGCGGTCCGTCGGCGGCGTATTTCGCCTCGCGCGACGAATACAAGCGCGATATACCGGGACGCATCATCGGCGTTAGCAAGGACGCGAACGGACGACCGGCGCTGCGTATGGCGCTTCAAACCCGCGAACAGCATATCAAACGCGAAAAAGCGACCTCCAATATCTGTACGGCTCAGGCGTTGCTGGCGACCATGGCGGGATTCTATACCGTTTACCACGGCGCGGAAGGCATTCGCCGCATTGCGGAACGCATTCACGCCCTCGCTGCTTACATCAATGAAATACTGCCGGTTTACGGTTTTGCTCAGGAAAACGAAAATTTCTTCGATACGCTGAAAATAACGTTGCCTGCGGATGTTTCGACGGAGAAATTCAAAAGTATTGCCTTGGAATACGGAGTGAATTTCCATTATTATCCCAATGGAGAAATAGGATTAAGCCTCGACGAGACAACGGACGCGGAAAAGGTAAATGTATTGATAGACATTTTCGCGGAAGCGGCGGGCAATACGGCTGTTTATGCAAGGGAAGCGGATTTTGAAGGTTTAAAATCCTTCGATGAAAGTTTCGACCGCCGGTCGGAATACTTGACGCACGAAGTATTTAAAAAATACCGCAGCGAAACGGAAATGATGCGCTACATCAAAAAACTGGAACGCCGCGATATTTCGCTGACGCATTCGATGATTTCGCTCGGTTCCTGCACCATGAAGCTGAACGCGGCTTCGGAAATGCTGCCGTTGAGTTTTGCCGGTTTTGCCGGAATACATCCTCTTGCGCCGGCTGGGCAGACGGAAGGATATAATGAACTGATACAGGCATTGGAAGGTCAGTTGTCCGTGATTACCGGTTTGGCGGGATGCAGTTTGCAGCCCAATTCCGGCGCGGCGGGCGAATATACCGGATTGATGGTTATCCGCGCGTATCAGGAGTCGATAGGCGAGGGCGCGCGCGACGTCGTGTTGATTCCCGCTTCGGCGCACGGAACCAATCCGGCAAGCGCAGTGCAGGCAGGTTATTCTATTGTGGTGGCGCGATGCGACGGGGACGGAAACGTGGATGTTGCCGACTGGAAAGCGAAAGCGCAGGAAAACGCCCCGCGTCTGGCGGCTTGCATGATAACCTATCCTTCGACGCACGGTATTTTCGAGGAAGAAATTGTAACGATGTGCGAAATTGTCCACCAATACGGCGGACAGGTATATATGGACGGCGCCAATATGAACGCACAGGTGGGATTGACCAATCCCGGGAGCATCGGCGCCGACGTTTGCCACTTGAATTTGCACAAAACATTTGC
>JAISXQ010000009.1 GCA_031270425.1 Prevotellaceae bacterium
GCCGCGTTTTTCGTATTTGGTGGTTCCTGCATCCCAAGTGCCGTCTTCGCGACCCTTGAATGCGGAAACAGGCAAATCGTCGCCGGCTTGCGCGTTGATGGTATGAACGATATTCTTGACAAATTCCGGTTCGTTTTCCTTTAACAGTTCGTTTTCCAGCGAAAGGTTTGCCCATTCGGCGGGAATTTCAACGTTAACGTATTCGCCGCCGCGGTCAACCGCCGCATAATTTTTCTTCACAACGTCTTCCCCCTTCTTACCGTAGGATTTGTTGATCATGTATTTCATTTTTTCAACAGCCAGTTCGTAAGGGATTACGCTGGTGATTTTGAAGAATGCCGATTGGAGTATCGTATTGGTACGGTTTCCCAGACCGATTTCCAACGCAATATTGGTCGCATCAATAATATAAAGCGTAATATTGTTCTTCGCCAGATAACGTTTTACATTGTTCGGCAGGTTTTGCAATACTTCGTCTTTGTTCCAAACCGTGTTAAGCAGCATGGTTCCGTTTTTCTTCAACCCTTTTGTTACGTCGTACAAACGCAGGTAAGCCTGAACGTGGCAGGCTACGAAGTCGGGCGTTGTAACCAAGTAGGTGGAACGTATCGGGTTGTCGCCGAAGCGGAGGTGCGAACAGGTAAAACCTCCCGACTTTTTCGAGTCGTAGGAGAAATATGCCTGACTGTATTTATCGGTATTGTCGCCGATAATTTTAATCGAATTTTTGTTGGCTCCTACCGTACCGTCGGCTCCCAGACCGTAGAATTTGGCTTCAAAAGTTCCGGCAGCCCCTAATGGAATCTCTTCTTTCAGCGGAAGCGACGAGAACGTAACATCGTCGACGATACCTACCGTAAAATGATTCTTCGGCTCGTTCATCGCCAGATTTTCGTAGATAGCCAATACCTGCGCGGGAGTAAAATCTTTCGACGACAAGCCGTAACGTCCGCCTACAACAACCGGAGCGTCCGCTTTTCCGTACAGAACGTTTTTTACATCTAAATACAACGGTTCGCCGCCTGCCCCCGGTTCTTTGGTGCGGTCGAGGACGCAGATGCGTTTTGCCGTTTGCGGAAGCGCCGACAGGAAGTGTTTCGCCGAGAAAGGACGGTACAAGTGAACCGAAATCAGTCCGACTTTTTCACCTTTGGCGTTCAGGTAATCGACGCCTTCGCGGATGGCTTCCGTGCTCGACCCCATGGCAACCACTACTCGGTCGGCGTCGGGAGCGCCGTAATAGTCGAACAGACCGTACTCGCGTCCGGTAAGTTTGTTCATTTCTTTTATGTATTCCTCTACTACCGAGGGAATAACGTCGTAAAAAGGATTGGATGCTTCACGCGCCTGGAAGTAAATATCGGGGTTTTGAGCTGTACCGCGCACAACCGGATTTTGAGGATTCAGCGCACGTTGGCGAAAAGCCGCCAAAGCTTCCTGATCGATAAGCGGAGCGATGTCCTCATTGTCCAATTGTTCGATTTTCTGAATTTCGTGCGAAGTGCGGAATCCGTCGAAGAAATGCACGAAGGGAACGCGGGTTTTAATAGCTGCCAAATGGGCTACGGCAGCCAAATCCATTACTTCCTGTACCGATCCGGTAGCCAGCATGGCGCAGCCTGTTTGGCGGGCTGCCATAACATCCTGGTGGTCGCCGAAAATAGACAGGGCGTGCGAAGCCAACGCGCGCGCCGAAACATGATAAACGCCGGGAAGCAATTCGCCCGCCACTTTATACATGTTGGGTATCATCAGCAACAAACCTTGGGAGGCGGTAAAAGTAGTGGTCAGCGCACCGGCTTGCAAGGCGCCGTGCATGGCTCCGGCAGCGCCGGCTTCCGATTGCATTTCTTGTACTTGTACTGTTTCGCCGAAAATGTTTTTACGACCGGAAGCAGACCATTCGTCTACATATTCCGCCATGGTCGACGACGGAGTGATCGGATAAATAGCGGCTACTTCACTGAACATATATGCTATATGAGCAGCCGCCTGGTTTCCGTCGCAAGTTAAAAATTTCTTAGTTTTAGCCATTTTAGTTAGTTGATTAATTTCCCATTTAAATGGGATTCGTTATTTATTTTGTCTGTTTCTTCTCTATATTTGTTTGTACAGCAAGGGGGCTGATTAATACAAAAAACCCAGCAGCCACAAAGGAATTTCATTCTTAAAACCGACTTCAATATCGTCCATTGCGTAGTACAGCCTCGGATTTTGTTTGTCCTGCTGCCTGTGGCTCTGGTATATGAAATTATATTGCTTGTCGGCGCAAAAATCAGCTTGCATTTTTCCCGTATTCACTTTATGGCGAGCGTGCAAAGCGTTATATAAAAAAGTCCGTCGCTCGACAGCCCTGTCCACATTTCCCGGACTTATGGTGTGCATTAAATTGGAATTATGAACGTATATCAGATTGGGCTTTTTGGGGAAATCGTCGCCTGCATCGTACAGCAAATTTAACAAACGCGCGTCCTTCAAGTATTTGATATAGTTCATAATAGTTGCCCTCGAAGTTTCGATTTCAGCGCTCAAATTGCTTACGTTGGGAGTCGAAGGAGCCGCGCACATAAGCATATACATCAACTTCCTGATTTTACTTAAATATTTAAGTTCTATTTGCTTAATCAGCAAAATATCCACTTCGAGCATCATGTTCATGGTTTTAAGCAGGTTTTCGGAAAAATTGCGCTCTTCCATAAAAAACGGATAGTAACCATGATGCAGGTATGCCGGAAAATGATCCAGCGGTCGAGCCGACGATGTTATTTCCTGCGCTATTCGGACATGATTCTCCAAAATCTCGCTTAACGTGTATGCCGGAAAATGATTGCCGGTATAAAAATTAAGGTATTCGCGAAATGAAAAACCTCTTAAATTATAGAGCGCCACAATATTACTAATATCGTCATTATCTTCTATCAGGCGCATAACCGACGAACCGGAAAAAACAATATGCAGTTCGGGAAAACGATCGTAACACTCGCGCAGTTCCTTCGACCAGTTTTCGTATTTAAAAGTCTGGTCTATCAGCAAGGTGCGTCCGCCTTGACGATAAAACTGCTCGGCAAAACTGACCAAACTGTGTTCCGTAAAGTAGAAATTATTGAAATTGACGTACAAACAACGCCTGTCCGTATCGAATTTCTCTTTGGCATATTGCAGCAGGAAGGTTGTTTTCCCCACGCCACGACTGCCTTTTATACCTATCAGGCGGTGCGACCAATCGATTTCGTCCATCAACAAACGCCTCACGGGCGACTGTACATGTTCGACCAAATATTTATGCGTCCTGTAAAATGTTTCCATAAAGAATTTTACAAAAATACGACAAAAAAAACATTTTGCAAAGTGGAGATTGCATTTTTTAGGTTAAATGTTCATTCCGACTTCTTTTTATTGCTTTTTTGACGCAAACGACCTCTTTACCCATTTCGGCAGTATAATAACTCCGGCTAAGAGGTAGGCATAACAGGTTATAATACGCCAAATGCAGATGATAACGAGAACAGGTCCTATGCCTAAGGCAACGTCGCTGTACAGTTCTTTGAAAGCGATTTCGTTCAATCCGCTGCCTCCCGGAGTGGGGCTTATTACCATTAATATGAAAATAATGACCTGGCGCACAAAGATAACGAGCTGGTTTCCGGCTGTGGAAAACGCCATAAACAAGGCGTTTACAATAAGAAAGCGCGCCGTCCATCCGATAATGGTAACGATAAAAACCTTTACCCAGAATCCAAGCGATTTCTTTCTTATTTCCGACGACGCTTCCACTATGTTATCGGTAAAAGTTACGATTTGAGTTTTCCACCGGCGTAAAAACGGCAGACGGAAAATATGGCGGAAAAGACGGGCGATAAGGTCGGGACGGTGGAAAAGTCCTGTGTACAGGGCTATGTTCCACGTACATAAAATAGAAAATACGACCCAAAAAGTTACCCTGATGGAGGATGAAAGAACGTTTGTATTATTAAAAATCTCGCTGAAAGGGAAGAAAAGAAAGACGATGATGCAGGAAAAAATCAGGAAAAAATTATCCAACAGAAGGTTGATCATCGCGATGGTAGTGCTTTTGCCCGCATTAAATCCTTCGCGGTTCAGAAAGAGGATGATAAGTCCGCCGTTGCCTACTGTCGGCGGCATGATCGACGAAGCGAATTCTTTCAGCGTATTTATGCGGAATCCCTGCCCCCACGACAGTTCGTAATTTGTCATCATGCGGAAACGCACAACCATCCAAAAATCCCTGAAAAGCACCAGAAAACAAGCTAACAGGATAAAACCGGCGCTGCGCCATGTGAAACTCACATCTGCAAAACTTTCGACGTCGAATTCTTTCCAAAACATCCATCCTACAACGATGAATCCGATGGCGACCGGAATAAGGATTTGCGATGTTTTTATCCCGAAAGCTTTGTTGGAGTGCTTGCTCATTTATATTTTCTTTTAATTAACTGTACATACCTGTCGAGCACTTCGTCCATCACATTTTCCCACGAACGGGCGATAGTTTGCGAGGCGTTGATTCCGGCAGTTGTTATTTTTTGGGGTTGGGCAATCAGTTCTTTTATTTTTCCGGCAAAAGAAGAAACGGTATTTTCAATCAGGAATCCGTTGAAACCGTCCTGTATAATTTCCGCGGCGGTAGAATCTTTTACCATGATTGCCGGTGTTTCGAGGGCTCCAGCTTCGCGTATGACAAGGGGGGCGTTGTCGTACAGCGACGGGAAAAGGAAGAGATCCGCTGCAAGATAGTATTGTTTCAACTGTTCCCTGTCGGTAATCATTCCTTCAAACGTTACTTTATCTTCCAAACCGAATTCTTCGCTAAGGGCTTTCATTTCCGCCGCCGCATATCCTGTTCCGATAAAGAACATGCAAAAGGGCAGGTTTTTTATCTCCGCCAGGGTTTCGAGTATAAGGCGGGTGTTTTTTTCCCAGATGTGTTGTCCTACAAACAGGAACATCAGTTCGCCGTGGGCAACATGCAGTTTTTCTCTTGCGGCGGCTTTTAATGGCGCAATAGCTTCGTTCAGGGAAAAATCGCTTCCGTTATCAACGACCTCCACCTTGCCTTTGAATCCGTATTCGCGTATGGTGTCTTCTACCGCCGCCTGAGGAATCCACACTTCGTCGGCTTTCTCGAAAAAGCGGATAACTTCTTTCACCATCAGGTTAGCTATGTGCTCGCTGCGTACCGCCCTCTCGAAATCGTCTTTAAATTTGGAGTGGAACGTTGCTACAAAAGGTATTTTACGTTCCTTGGTTATCCTCCGCGCCAGTACACCTGCCGAAAACGGACAATGCGCGTGGATAATGCCGAAGGAAATTTTTTCCAGTTTTTCTTTCAGGGATAAATCAATATCCGGCAGCCCCAACCGGTAAGGTTTGCGGATAACCACCGGCAGCGAAGGGTAACGGTAAACAGGATAAGGTACGTTGTCCGTATAATTAGGCGCTTTGGGAGTAACCACGCAGACGGGAATGTCTTTCTTATGTATCCAATGCGCGTAATTTTGAACGGCAAGCGCTACACCGTCCATGATAGGAGGATAGCTGTCGTTAAAAATACCGACTGTTTTCAATAGTTTCAAGTCTTCTTCTTTCATAAGTAGTGAAAAATTTCAGTTCCCAACCCCCTAAATCGTGGGGCGATTATGGTTAATCCGTTATTACGTTCTACTGTCCTGTCCCCGATGGGGACAATAAAGCGTTTTTAACTCCAGATTGGCATTATTTTTTCAAACATAAACACATAGAAAACAATAGTTTTCATTCAATCACATTTTTTGTCAGGAAAGACCACATAGCCGTCCATGTCTTCGACATGAACTTATGCTCACAGGGTAAAACTATTCCGGTTTACCGGAATGTTTTACAGCTATGTGCACTTTTAAAAAAAAGATAACAATACTATGTGTCGACTATGTGTCATGTTCTTAGTTGTTTATGCGAACCCTGAGTTGAAAATAGTCCCCTTTTAGGGGCTAAGGGTTATTCTTCTGATTACTTTTTCTATAATTGCCGCTTCAAAACCTTTGCTTTGCGCAAAAAGAAACAGTTTTCCTTGCTTTTCATATTCATAACTATAAGAAATCGACTGCAATTTCTTTTTGAGGATAGACGCCAGCATTTCTTCGTACTCCCCCTCGTCGATTAAGGAAATAGCTTTGTTTATCAATGTTTTATCCAATTCTTTTGCGCTCAATGCGAGCGATATTTTTATTTTCCCCCATTTGTTGAAGCGGAACTTGTCTTTTACAAAAGCATTGCAAAAGCGTTGTTCGTTAATAAAATCGTCTTTCTGTAAACGGACAATAATTTCTTTCCTGTCCTCAGGCGCGACATCCCAAATGGTTAATTTTGCTTCTACCTCGGAAATGCAACGCTCCGAAATGGAACAGTACGAAGCAGCCTTGTGCAACAATTCTTCGAGTGTATATTTATTTTGCATGGTTAGGGGTTTTTACTCTTCTCGCAAACAAAAATACTGTTTTTTCGTAATAAGAAAAAACAATCCTTGTAATTTATCTTTTTTGAAGCCTGTTCGGACTCAAAAAATCTTAAATATATAATTTATTTTAAAAAATAACGACACCGCCGCCGCTCCCCTCGCTGGCGCGGGTCTCCT
>JAISXQ010000025.1 GCA_031270425.1 Prevotellaceae bacterium
CATGAAAAGCGCTTATTTTTGGACCTCTACGGTTGATTGGGACAAGGTGAACCTGTCCAATCCCGACCCTTTCGATATGTTCGGTAAACTGAAATATAAGGACGACCGCTGGTCGATGCTTACTAACGATTATCAGGGCTTAATGGGGCAGGTTACAGGCGTTACCACCACTTACGGCTATTCGCTGATATTCGGGAAAACCGGCGATACGGAAGAATACATCGCCATCGTCCGCTTTGTTTACCCCGGTTCGCCGGCTGAAAAAGCGGGAATCAAACGCGGCGATTTTATCGTGTCCATCGACGGAAAACCCATTACCGCTTCCAACAGGCTGGATTTGCGCAATTCCCCTTCCATTACGATTCAAAAAGGAATTTTACAGGACGGCAGTATCGTAAAAGACGAAGCTTCCATCAAGTTGACCGCAAAAAAAATGTATGAAGATCCGGTGAACACTTATAAAGTCATCGAAAAAAAGGGTAAAAAAACCGGATACCTGTGTTATACGGACTACGTTACTGATTCGGAAGAAAAACTGATAGAAGTTTTTTCGGAGTTTAAAGCGCAAAACGTCGATGAAGTCGTGCTCGACTTACGCTACAACGGCGGAGGAACGGTTCAAACCGCGCGCTTGCTGTGCAGCATATTAGCCCCGGAACAAAATGTAAGAAACAAGGACGTGCTGCTTGTACAAAAATGGAACAGTTTTTACACGAATTACTGGAAACAGGAAGGAAAAGACAGTAACGACTATTTTACCGATACGGTTGCCGTCAACCTGAATTTATCGCGCCTGTTCGTACTGACTTCGAGCGGAAGCGCTTCCGCATCCGAATCTACCATTACCGGACTGAGCGCTTACTTGAACTTAGTGCAAATAGGCGATACCACGCATGGAAAATATTACGGAGGCTACATTATGCAGGCGCAAAACTGGGATCGCCGGAAAAAAGAATGGGTCGATGATCCGTCTATCGAAAACTGGGGCGTTTATGTGATGGTATACCGTTTCGAGGGCAAGAACGGAATTGCCAATCCGAATACCGGATTGCTTCCCGATATTTATGTAACGGAAGATTACTTCAACCTCTATCCTTTTGGGGACGAACGCGACCCGCTGCTTGCCGAAGCCTTATCGCAAATAACAGGCGAGGCTGTTCAGCAGGAGATAAAGAAAGTGAAGTCCCCTCCTCTCCCACTTCGGATAGAGTTTTTGGAAACGGACGAACGGAAAGCCGGAATGGTTGATATACAAACATTGCCTGTAACCGGACAGCCGTAATTAAAATCGTTGATAACTTATCAACAGTTCGTTATAAAAATAATTTCAAACGAATAAGGTAATTTTGAAAATACAGCACAAGCTCTTAATATAACGTAACGCCCTCGCACGTCGGATTTTTTTTCGTATTTTTGTTCCAGAAATAAAAAATTTTAGTACATGTATTAAAAGGCTAAGTTCAGAACCGGGTGAAAAAAAACACTTTCTTTCTTCTATGTATTTTTGTTGTTTCGGCGGCATACGCGCAGAAACCACTGAAAAAACAGCCGTACCTTAAAACATGGCGTGTTTCGGATACTTTTGCCGCAGTTGACACAATTCCGGCGGACACGCTGTACCTCAATTTTCAGGACGATAATCTTATCGACCGTTTCAGTATTGCCAATTCTTTTAACGGCAACCTGGGTTCGCCCATCCAATCGAAAATCTATTTCGACCGCCCGTTAAGCTCCGATTTCCTGTTTTCTGACGCCTATTTCCCCTACATCAAGCGGATGGACAACCTGACTTTCTACAATACAAAAACGCCTTTCAGCAATATCAGTTACCACCAGGGCGGAAGTACTTTCCGAAAGGAAGAACATATAAAATTTTTATTCACAACGAATTTCGGCAAAAAACTGAATTTCGGAACTACGCTGGATTTTTTCAGCGCCTGGGGCGAATACAAAAACCAATCGGCGAAACGCTTTAACGGCAGCCTGTTCGGCAGTTTCGACGGACGGCGCTACAAGGCAAGCGGCGCGCTCGTGTTGAACAATATGAGCAACTTTGAAAACGGCGGTATCGTTGACCTTGCCGATATTACCGACCCGAGAGGAATTGAGGCAAAGGATATCCCTACCCAACTGAGGGGAAACTCCGACGGAGCATTCGCAAAATACAACTACAATACGTTTTTTTACAACCATCAGTATTACACCGGTTTCGAACGTCCGGTAAAAATCGGCGAAGATTCCACGTACATGGAATACGTTCCGGTAACGCGCTTCGCACACACGCTGAAATTAGACGCGACAAAAAAACGCTACTACGAACCCACGACTGCGACTGATTCGGCATTTTACCGCCATACCTACATGCCCGACCTGACTTCGACCAACGACAGCGCTTCGCTGCAAAGTATTACCAACCTTTTTTCAGTGCACATGGAAGAGGAGTTTAACAAGTGGATGCAGTTCGGACTAACGGCTTACCTGCAACAGGAAACACAGTTTTTTACGTATAATGTGGATTCGCTTGTCGAAAGAAAATCCTTTACCAATATAAAAGCGGGGGGAATACTCTCGAAACAGCAAGGGCGCATACTGCGTTACAATGTGCAGGGCGAAATCGGATTACTGGGCTACAAAGCGGGAAACATACTGTTGAAAGGCAATATCGGCACGTATTTTAAACTGTGGAATGACAGCGTAGCGCTGGTTGCCAAGGGTTTTATGCGCACGGACGAGCCGTCCTATTTTTTACAGCGTTACAACTCGATGCACTTCCGCTGGGAAAACGATTTCGGAGTTATTTACCGCACACGTTTGGGAGGACGGTTTTCCATTCCTACGCGCTCCTTCGATTTGGATGTGTCGGTCGAAAACATAATGAACCACGTGTATTTCAACCCCGAGGCGCTTCCAGAGCAATTTTCGGGCGGCATACAAATTCTGTCGGCAAACCTGAAACAGGATTTCCGCGTGGGCAAGTTCGCTTTGGAAAATAACGTGGCATACCAAGCCAGTTCGCGGCAGGATATACTCCCGCTTCCCGCGCTGGCTCTGTTTCACAACCTGTATTACTACGACCTTTGGTTCAAGGTATTAAGCGTGCAAATGGGCGTTAATATGCGTTATCATACAGCTTATTACGCTCCGGCATACATGCCGGCAACAGGACAGTTTTTTGTGCAGAACGAAATGAAAACCGGGAATTTTCCGGTTGTCAACCTGTACTTGAACTTTCATTTGAAGCAGGTGCGTTTCTTCTTGCAGTATTATCATTTCAACCAGCAATTTACCAAGCATGGAAATTATTTTTCAATGCCTTATTATCCGATAAACCCGACTACGTTTAAAACCGGAATATCGTGGAATTTTTATGATTAAATAACCTCTAAATCCACATTATGAAAAACAAACAATCCGCAATTATATTATTGATTTCAATCCTTGCCGCGCTGGCGATTGGTTTTATAAAAACGCGCAACGCCGGACGCGATTTGCCCCGTATCGTCAAGTCGGGATATTTGCAGGTAGTCATCGACGAAGGACGCATGGGCTATATGTTGCAGCAGGACAGCGCCTTCGGTTTGCAGTACGACCTGATTAAAGCTTTTGCCGACAGCCTGGGACTCGAACTGAGGATAAAAAAAGGAAAGAATGCCGGAAAAAATATCAACAGGCTGCTTAGAGGTAATTGCGATATTGCGGTGGGCTATATTCCCATAACAACCGAGTGGTCTCACGAAGTGGCATTTTCTATCCCGCTGACTGTTAGCCGCCAAGTGCTGGTTCAACACGCCGCGCCCGGAAAGGAAATCATAAAAAAACAGTACGATTTAGCCGGCGACACGGTATATCTTCCCAAAGATTCCCCCTATAAAATGAGGATAAAAAACCTCTCCGACGAAATAGGCGCAACTATCCATTTTGTGGAGATGAAAGTAAAAACACTCGACCGGGTGGTGGAAATGGTTGCCGGAGGAGAAATAAAACAAACTGTTTGCAGCGAACAGCTGGCAAAAAAAATGTTATTGGAAAATCCGGCAATTGACGTATCTTTGCTTGTCGGTTTTGAACAGCAATATTGTTGGGCGCTTCATCGCAACTCGGTTTTATTGCTCGAAAAACTAAATGATTTTTTAGAACAAATGCTCGAAACCACCGAATATTGGAAGATGTACCGGAAATATATATAGAGCAAAGAACCAAGAGCCAAGAGCCAAGAACAAAGACATAAGACTTTTATAATACAGAACATAGATTAACGGATTAAAACTATAAACTTTAAACTATAAACTATACTCCAAACTATAAACTACAAACTATAAACTTTAAACTATAAACTTTCTTCCATGCCATTAAATATTTCTGTTAAATTACCCGCGGTTGACATACTTCGCAAAGAGAATA
>JAISXQ010000050.1 GCA_031270425.1 Prevotellaceae bacterium
CTTACCTTCAAGTATCGCGACAGAAACCCGGATGAGGAACTTCTCCTCTTCGACACGAAAACCCGCGACCTGGTTAATATTTCCGCCGACAGTTCGGTGTACCACTTCCACGCCTCCGCAACGGACAACGGCGCAAAACGCTTCCAAATCCTTACCCGAAAAGCGGAAATAGACTCGGAAGACAAAGAGGTGAGAGTGCTCCGCATCAACGGCAATACTTTTATCGACAGCCGGAGCAAAAGTACGGCGGAAATAACGCTTTTCGACCTTAGCGGACGGCAGTTGCAACAAACGCTGCGGCTCGCTCCGGGTGAAATAAAAGCGCTTCCGTCCCTGCCCGGCGGAGTGTATGTTGTGGAAATAGCGGTGGAAGGTAAGAGGTATTTGGAGAAGGTAATAGCCCCATAAAAACAACCCCTAACCCCTGAAGGGGGACTTTTGGTTCGTGCAACGTAAGAGCCCTGTAACGTTGCACTATCCTGTCCCCCTTTAGGGTTAGGGGTCGTCTCCTGTCCCCCTTTAGGGGTTAGGGGTCGTCCCATCTCTTACCTGTCTTTCCGGGCGAGACTGTTCAATATTCCCGCACAGTCGCAACTAAGTTTTAAATTAAAATCCGTACTCTGCCGATAATTTTGTACCTTTGCAGTTCACCTAAAAAATAAGTATTACTATATGGCAAGATTGAATTTATTAGAAGAAACGCGCTTCGAAAAACTTCCGGTAACGGTATTTTCAAATCCGTCGGAAATCTCAAAAACCGTTGCAAAACGGATTGCGGACTTAATCAAAAGCAAGGAAAAAAAAGGTGAGCAAGTTGTATTGGGACTTGCTACGGGTGCAACTCCTGTAAAAGTTTACGCGGAACTTGTCCGCCTCCACCGCGAGGAAGGGTTGAGTTTCAGGAACGTAGTAACGTTTAACCTTGACGAATACTACCCGATGCTGCCCGATTCGGCGCAAAGTTATGTTAGCTTTATGAACAAAAAACTGTTCGACCACATCGACATCAAAAAAGAGAACATCAACATTCCCGACGGCAGGCTTTCCCCCGAAGAAATACCCGGATTCTGTATCGGTTACGAACAAAAAATCAGCGATTTAGGGGGAATCGACTTACAAATATTGGGAATCGGACGTACCGGACACATCGGTTTCAACGAACCCGGTTCGGCGCCCAATTCGGGAACGCGCTTGGTTACACTGAACGACCTGACGCGGACGGACGCATCCCACGATTTCGGTTCGAAAGGAAATGTGCCCACGAAAGCCATAACAATGGGAATCGGGACAATTTTTAAAGCCCGCGAAATTGTATTGATGGCTTCGGGAGAGAAAAAAGCCGAAATTATAAAGAAAGCCGTCGAAGGAAATATATCATCCGAAACGCCCGCCTCCTTCCTCCAACTTTCCGATAACGTCGAAGTGGTGCTGGATAATGACGCGGCGTCCTTATTAACCCGTTTCAATACGCCGTGGCTGGTAAAAGACTGCGATTGGAAGGACTCCAAACTGATAAAAAAGGCTGTGATATGGCTTTCGCAAGCAGCCGAAAAACCCATTTTAAAGTTGACCGACGATGATTACAACAATAACGGCATGGCGCAACTGGCAACTACACAAGGACCGGTTTACAACATAAACATCAACATTTTCAATCAAATACAGCATACTATCACCGGATGGCCCGGAGGAAAACCGAATGCCGACGATAGCCAGCGTCCCGAACGCGCGGTTCCTGCACGGAAACGTTCGATTATCTTTTCGCCCCATCCCGACGACGACGTTATTTCGATGGGCGGGACTTTCATCCGCCTTGCCGACCAGGGACACGAAGTGCACGTTGCCTACCAGACTTCGGGAAATACGGCGGTGTGGGACGACGACGCGCTGCGTTTCATCGAATTTACAACCGATTTCCTGAAAGTACAAGGAGAGGATACCTCCAAAATGGATGCTCTTTACACGAAAGCCCGTAATTTTATTGCACAGAAAAAACCCAACCAGCTGGATATGGAAGAGATATTGACGGTAAAAGGACTTATCCGAAAGGGAGAAGCCATCGCAGGAGCGCGTTTTGCCGGCTTGCCCGACAAAAACATCCATTTCCAAAACCTGCCTTTTTATCTGAAATCGAAGTCGGGCGAAGAAATCAGCTACGAAGAAGACATCCGGCAAACCATGGAATTGCTGCAATCCGTAAAACCGCATCAGATTTTCGCCGCCGGAGACTTTGCCGACCCGCACGGAACGCATAAAATTTGTTTCGACATTATCCATCAGGCAATGCTCCGTTTAAGAAAAACCGAAGCCTGGACTAAAAATTGCTGGGTGTGGCTTTACAGAGGCGCATGGCACGAATTTGAAGTGCACGAAATAGA
The DNA here is from genome assembly GCA_031270425.1 of Prevotellaceae bacterium. Taxonomy (GTDB): domain Bacteria; phylum Bacteroidota; class Bacteroidia; order Bacteroidales; family Paludibacteraceae; genus H1. Next base: position 2,379 of record JAISXQ010000050.1, read on the forward strand.
AATGGCTGTGCCGTTGTCGCCGAAAGAAGTGCTTAAAAAACGCTACGCGATATTTAAACATCAGTCGCAGAAGGACATTCCGGTATATCCGGGCGACGACGAACGCGAGTTTTGGGTACGAGCCGAAAACCGTACCCGCGAAACAGCTCAACTTTACGATAAACTCGGCATGGCGGAATACGAATCCATCGAAGCCTTTGTCCGCTGGAAGTTTGACGACGAAAAGTAGTTCCTTGTTACTAACAACGCGAATAGTACAGATTTACACGGATAGAACGATACATTCTATCCGTGTAATTTTTATTAATCCGTTTCCAAACCGGGCGCTCGGCGATTGGCTTATCCGAAAATCTGATAAACCGCAAACGCCATAAGCCAGCCCAGCGCAACGGTATAAAACACAGAAAACAGCGCCCATTTCCAAGTTCCGGTTTCGTTTTTGATAGCGGCAATGGTAGCTATACAAGGGAAATAAATAAGCACAAAGAGCATAAAACCAAAGGGCGGAAATAGGCGTGAAGGAAGGGCTACCGTCCGCCCGCACTGCTGTCCGCAGGCGCTCCGAAAGCGATTCGGTATCTTCGTCGGGATTGCCGGTGTATAATACGCCAAGCGTGCTTACAACCACTTCTTTGGCGGCAAAACCGGAAATAAGCGCTACTCCCGCCTTCCAGTCGAAACCGAGCGGAGCAATTACCGGCTCGATAAAATGCCCCATTTTACCGAT
>JAISXQ010000069.1 GCA_031270425.1 Prevotellaceae bacterium
GTTTTCTATGTGTTTATGTTTGAAAAAATAGTTGTTGTCATGTACTAAAAAAGAATAATTAATCTTGAAATTAGAATCCCGATAGCTATCGGGAGAAATTTTAAAACACCCACTTCCCAAAAGTCCCAAAAAACTCTTTTCCGTTGTCTCTCCCTTTTGGGGAGAGTACCCGAAGGGGGAGAGAGGTCGGGGATTTAGGGGGCTAAATTTACATTACCATGAAACATCAACCCGATCTTTCTTTTTGGAAAATATGGAACCTAAGTTTCGGATTTTTCGGCGTACAAATTGCCTATTCGTTGCAAAGCGCCAATATCAGCCGTATATTTGCCACGCTGGGCGCCGACCCGCACAGTTTGAGTTACTTTTGGATACTCCCGCCGTTGATGGGATTAGTTGTCCAGCCCTTTGTCGGTTTGTGGAGCGACAAAACCTGGATACCCCGCCTTGGCAGGCGTATTCCGTATCTGCTTATCGGAGCCTTGGCGGCGATTATCGTGATGTGTCTTTTGCCCAACGCGGGCAGTTTCCATTTTACGGTAGCGGGCGCGCTTATCTTTGGTTTAATCGCCCTGATGTTTCTCGACACATCCATTAATATGGCGATGCAGCCTTTCAAAATGCTTGTAGGCGATATGGTAAACGAAAAGCAGAAAACATTCGCATATTCCATCCAGAGCTTTTTGGTAAATGCAGGCAGCATACTGGGTTTTTTGTTTCCTTTCTTTTTCGCGTGGATAGGTATTTCAAACATTGCTGCCGACGGCGTAGTGCCCGACACCGTTATTTATTCGTTTTATATCGGCGCGGCAATTCTTATTTTGTGTGTATTTTACACGGTTTGGAAAGTGAAAGAAATGCCTCCGCACCAATACGCGAAGTTTCATGGTTTTGAATATAATGAGAAGCAAGAATCAAGAATCAAGAGCCAAGACAACGAAAAATCCGACTTTATTACCTTGTTGCGGAAAGCCCCGAAAGTATTTTGGACGGTAGGTCTGGTACAGTTTTTTTGTTGGTCGGCTTTCCTGTTTATGTGGACTTATACAACCGGCGCAATTGCCGAAAATGTCTGGGATACAACCGAAGTAAAATCGGCAGGCTATCAGGAGGCGGGCAACTGGGTAGGCATCCTGTTTGCCGTACAGGCAGTGGGCGCCGTACTGTGGGCATGGGTAATACCATTGTTTAAACAGAAAAAAACGGTATATATCGTCAGTCTGCTTTTGGGAGCGGCAGGCTTTATTTCAACCTTCTTTATTCACGACAAGTTCCTGTTGTTTTTCTCGTATGCACTTATCGGTTGCGCATGGGCGGCGATGCTGGCATTGCCTTTTACAATTCTTACCAACGCGCTTTCGGGAAAAAATATGGGAACGTATTTAGGACTGTTCAACGGCACAATCTGCCTGCCGCAAATTATCGCCGCATTGCTCGGCTCCGCGATTTTGTCAATTGCCGGCTCGCAAGCGGGTATGCTGGTTGCGGCGGGTATTTCGCTTATACTTGGCGCTGTGGCTGTACTTTGGGTCAAAGAAAAAACGGCGGAATAACAGGAAAATAGCGTAAATTATTTGTGTTATCCGCGTAATCGCAGTTAAAATAGAACTACGAATTACACAAATTATACGAATTTTCTACCAAGCGTAAATCCCTGCGGGATGCTAAAAAAGAAGTTTAAAGTTTATTGTCCAAAATTAGAAATTAGAAAATCCGTTCATTCTCTAATCAGCTTGCTTGAATATCTATTATAATCTCTATTAATAAATTAACAATTCCAAAAAATGAAAAAAATCTTTTTATTACCAATTGCCGTTTTACTGTTAACGGTTTATTCGTGCCAGCCGAAGAGCGAAACTCAAAAAGCTGAAAGATGCCATGTAATTCATCCCGAATGGACGCGGGATGCCGTTATTTACGAAGTGAATATCCGTCAATACACGCCGGAAGGCACATTTGCCGCTTTTCAGAAACAGTTGCCGCAGTTGAAAGAATTGGGCGTGGATATATTGTGGTTTATGCCCGTTCATCCTATTTCGGAACTTAACCGCAAAGGTTCACTGGGCAGTTATTATGCCGTAGCGGACTATAAAGGGGTAAATCCCGAATTTGGTACGCCCGGTGATTTTAAAACGTTGGTGGAAAAAGCCCACGAATCAGGATTTAAAGTAATTATCGACTGGGTGGCAAACCATACCGGCTGGGATAACAAATGGGTAACCGGATATCCCAAATTCTATGTAAGCGACAGTTTGGGCGTGCCCGTTTCGCCTTACGACTGGACGGATGTTGCCAAATTGAATTACGAGAACGTGGAAATGCGCAACGCCATGATCGACGCCATGAAATATTGGTTAACGGACTTCGACATTGACGGCTTCCGTTGCGATGTGGCGCACGAAGTTCCCGTCGATTTCTGGGAAACGGCGCGTGTTGAACTCGACAAAGTAAAACCGGTGTTTATGTTAGCCGAAGCCGATAAGGCGGAATTGCTCGATTATGCTTTCAGCGCCGATTACGGCTGGGAGTTGATGCACATTATGAACGAAATAGCCAAAGGCGCTAAAAATGCGGACGACCTGTACAATTACCTGCTGAAAAACGATACGGTCATTTGTCCCGACGCGCTTAAAATGAACTTTATCACCAACCACGACGAAAACTCCTGGAACGGAACCGAATACGAAAGGCTTGGCGCGGGCGTAGAGGCTTTTGCCGTACTGACCTATACGCTGAACGGTATGCCGCTGATTTATACAGGACAGGAAACCGGTTTGAAAAAACGCCTGGAATTTTTTGAAAAAGATCCGGTTCCGTCGTGGGATAAAAATCAGGTTTTTGCATTTTATCAACGCTTAAACCGGCTAAAACACGGACATCCAGCGCTTAAAGCCGGCGTTGAAGGAGGAAAAATCGAACGGATAAATACTTCCAATAATAAAAACCTGTTTTTCTTCAACCGGAAACATGGCGGCGAAGAAATTATCGTATTGTTGAACCTGTCGGGTGCAACTCTTCCTGTTGTGGTGGAAAGCGAATTACCTGAAAATAACTATGTTGACTGTTTCACACAAGCGAAAGTCGATAAATTTCCCCAAAGCATGAAAAGTTGGGAATACCGGATTTTGGTAAGACAAAATTAAACTAAATCATATAGAACATAGAACGATTCTATATATCAATAAATTACAAAAAGAAGAACAGTGCAAACGTTTGCACTGTTTTTTTATTAAATAAGGGATAAAAAAGAATCACCTTTTTATTCGGATGCTATATATTTGCATCGAATATCATCATTGACGCATCATTGACACATTTTTTGCAATAATGATGATCATTTGAAAAAGAACAAATTTAATTACTAATCTTAAATTTATTTTTCATGAAGTTCACCCAATCTAAAAAAGGATTTCGCATCCTTGCGACAGTAGTTGTAATGCTTTTTGCCGGTTTCAGCCTGTATGCGCAACGCACGGCAGTATCCGGCATTGTAAAAGAAGCCTCAACCGGAGAACCCATTTTAGGAGCCGGAGTTATCGAAAAAGGCACGACCAACGGTACAATGACCGATATTAATGGTCAGTTTACGCTGAATGTTTTACCACAGGCTACCTTAGAAGTACGATTCGTCGGTTTCGGAACAAAAGAAGTTGCCGTAAACGGACAGACCTCTTTTG
>JAISXQ010000142.1 GCA_031270425.1 Prevotellaceae bacterium
CCTGTCGCCGCGGTGTTACAATTGACGAACTGAGCAAATCGCCGTATTACAAACGCATATACATAACAGGATTGCGCATTTTAACCGCATCGTGAGTTGTTCTACAAAAAATAATTCCTGTAATTTTTTACAAATATCTTTTCCGCAAATTATTGACAATCAAATATTATCAGGATTTTACTACTGCTCCTCGTCTCTGACGAGGAGTTATTAGTCAGTCGTTTTTTAACGATAATACTATGTTACAAACATAAAACCAATAAACCCTTCGTTGCAAACGAGGGAGAATTTATTGAACGTATATCCTTTTTGGGAAAACAAATAAACGAAAACAATAAAAAACACATTATGCGCTGTATTTCTGATAATTACAACTCGAAAATGCCCGAAAAAACGGTTGTTCATATTATTATTTCATAGATGCAAAAGTTAATTAAGCTTAATTAAGCGCATTTTCTTTGGAAATATGTTGCACAACATAAAAATGCGCCGTATATTTGCATCGTGTTTTTCATGGTATTAGATTTAAGGTTAACAGAAGATTGGGTTGTCGTGAGACAACCTTTCTTTTTTTATGTATATGGCAGCTGTTTTTATAAACTAATTTCGAACACATACTTATCATAATATGCAAATGATTTTTATTCTTCTGTCAAAAAGCGCCAAGCCAGCCAAGCCATAACCCCGCTTCCATATTCCAGCGCTTTTTCGTCAATACGGAAAGTAGGTGTATGCAAATCGCCGGTATTGGAATTTATATTGCCCCTAACGCCAAAACGGTAGAACGTAGAAGGATATTTTTGCGAGAAAAAACCAAAATCTTCGGACGTCATTCTTACCTGCAAATCTTTCACGCGCTCTTTTCCCATAAACTCTTGGGCGAAATATCCGGCTTTTCGGGTAACGTCGACATTGTTTTCTACACAGGGGTATCCGTCGGGAATCTCGATTTCGGCGCGGCAACCGCAGGCGGCGCAGGTTTCGGTAATAATCCGGCGGATATGCTGTTTCGCCGTTTCCCGCCAGGTTTCGTCCATTGTGCGGAAGGTTCCCGCAATTTGCACTTCGCCGGGAACTACGTTTGTTGCGCCGTCGGCAATTAACTTTCCGAACGTGAGCGTCATAGGCGTTAACGGGGGACACAGGCGGCTTTTTACCTGCTGCAAGGCAACAATACTTTGCGAAGCCGCCAGCACGGTATCGTTCAACAAATGCGGCAACGCGCCGTGTCCGCCTTTTCCCCGTATTTTTACATGTATCTCGTCAGCCGAAGCCATTATTTTCCCCGCGCCGAAAGCTACGGTTCCTGTCGGATAATCAACGGAAACGTGCTGCCCGATAATAAGTTCCGGCTCAATTCCGTCGAAAACGCCGTCTTCGAGCATCAAACGCGCTCCGCCCGGCGCCTTTTCTTCGCCCGGCTGGAATATAAGCAACGCTGCGCCGGCAAAGGAATTTTTCAGTTCGTTCAGTATTTTTGCCGCGCCGAGCAGGCAAGCCGTATGCGCATCGTGTCCGCAAGCGTGCATTACCTTTTCGCGGGTCGATTTCCACGGCAGTTCCACCGTTTCGGAAATGGGCAAAGCGTCCATGTCGGCACGCAAAGCGATTACTTTTCCTCCTTTTTTTTCTCCGGCTATTTTTCCGAGCACTCCGTTTCCTCCAAAACCCGTTTTATACTCAACGCCCATGCCGGACAACTCGCGTTGAACGAAGAGCGAAGTCTCAAATTCACAGAACGAAAGTTCGGGATGCGCGTGCAGATGCCGGTAACACGAACGAACATATTCGATGTATTGTTTGTTTAACCTTAGTATATCTTCTAATTTATTCATAAAACAACAAGTGTTATCTGTGTTCTAATTTTACTTTTGAAACAGCCACAAGATTACAAAATCCGGTTTAAAAGCTTGCCGTTACTGTTGAATTGCTCACTTTTACGCCTTAATTACGACAAAAGTACGAATAACAAAGCGTATTTAACAAAATTAAACCCATAATTTTTATATCGTGGTTTTTTATTTCTTATTTTTGCAGGCGGTAACTCAAAAACAGAATTAATAATTTCCCGCAAAGCCGCAAAGGAGGTTTTGAGTTTGAGATTTTGAATAAGAACTCCCGCTTTCTTTGCTCTTTGTTATAAAAACTCAATTGTATGAAAAAGATTAGTTTATTTGTTTTATTAGTAAGTATTTCGGTATTTGTCTTTGCAGAAGGTCCTGCTATTACATTCGAAAAAACGACGCACGATTTTCAGGAAATAAACGAAAACGGAGGTCCTGCGAAATATAATTTTGAATTTACGAATACCGGCGACGAGCCTTTGGTTGTAAATACGGTGCGGGCGTCCTGCGGGTGCACCACGCCCGAATGGACGAAAACTCCCATCGAACCCGGGGAAAAAGGAATCATCAGCGTAGCCTATAACCCGAAAGGACGCCCCGGATCATTTGCCAAGTCCATTTCAGTAACCACGAACGCCGGTGAAGCGCAACATACGCTTATTATAAAAGGTAAAGTGGTAAGCGTTGTGGAAGCGCCAAAAACCGTCGAAGCGCCCAAAAGCAGCGTTGAGGCGCCTAAATAAAGTTTCCGGAAGCTTTCAATCAGTCAGTTAACATGAAGAAAATTCTAATTTTTCTTACTTTCATCCTTGTTCCGGTACTTTCTTTTTCGCAGGCGGTTATCCAATTTGAAAATAAAGTGCACGATTTCGGAACAATCAACGAAGCCGACGGTAAGGTGAGACACGAGTTTACATTTAAGAATGTAGGAAATTCTCCGCTTGTTATCAACAACGTAAGGGCTTCGTGCGGATGTACTGCGCCGACGTGGACAAAAACTCCGGTCGAACCCGGGCGGACAGGTTCAATCATTGCCGTTTATAATCCTGCCGGAAGAAAAGGCGCTTTTTCAAGTTCGATAACGGTAACGAGCAATGCGGCTGAAAATCAGGAAAGATTAAGCCTGCGGGGCAGTATTGTGCCTAAAATGAAAGACCCCGACACGGGCGAAGCAATAGGGGCTTTGCGGCTCAACACCAAAACAATCCAGTTGAATAACGTGTATAAAGGGAAAACGCAAAGCAGAAGTATTACGGTTAAAAATACGAACGACGCCCCTGTTACGATTTCTTTCGGCAATCTTCCCGAAGCGCTTGAAGTAAAAGCCGTTCCCGAAGTTCTGGAGCGTAACCAAGAAGGGATTATCAATGTAACGCTGAACGCTTCCAAATGCGAGCAATGGGGCGAAGTTTCCTGTGAATTTTACGTGCAGACAAACGACCGGAAAACATTTTCGAACGAAAACAAGATACAGGTTGTCGCCAACATCGTGGAAGATTTCGCTTCGTTAAGCATCGAAGAGCGGAGAAACACCCCCATTCTCGAACTCGGCGCCCGGAACCTCGATTTAGGGACATTAAAAACAAACTCGAAACGCAGCAATAAAATATCGGTGCGGAACAGCGGACAAAACAGTCTGGAAATCCGCCGCATCGTGAACAAGAACGCAGAATTGACCATAAAACCTGAGAAAGCAAGCATCGGCAGCGGAAAAAAAACAGAGATTAAAGTCGAATTGAATACCCGTGAATTGAAAGCCGGAAATTATAAAAAGACAATCAGCCTGCAAACAAACGACCCCCAAAACAGTTTTATAACGGTAGATATTATCTGGCAAATAACGGAATAGAAAATATAGTTTGGAGTAGTTTATAGTTTATAGTTTATAGTCGGGAGTTTATAGTTCAGAGTTTTGAGCAATAAGAGCGAACAGTAAACGAGTTGACGAGCAAAAATGGATTAACGAATCAACAAAACTTGAAATCTGAATCCCGATTCCCGAATAGCTATTCGGGACGGGAGAAACTTGAAACTTGAAACCTGAATCCCGATAGCTTCGGGAGAAACCTGAAATCTTGAATCTTGAATCCCGATAGCTATCGGGAG
>JAISXQ010000171.1 GCA_031270425.1 Prevotellaceae bacterium
TTTATAGTTTATAGCGCTAAGTTTCAAGTTTGGTGTTTCAGGTTTCAAGTTTGAGGTTTCAAAATTTCTATATTTTGATTGTCTTGGTTCTTGGCTCTTGATTCTTGGTTCTTAACTCTTGGTTCTTGGTTCTTGGCTCTTGATTCTTGGCTCTTGGCTCTTGGTTCTTAACTCTTGGTTCTTGGTTCTTGGCTCTTGGCTCTTGGCTCTTGGTTCTTAACTCTTGGTTCTTGGTTCTTGGCTCTTGGCTCTAAAAAAATAGATCTATGCAAAAAAACAGCCGTTATCCGGTTTATTTACTGATTTTGTCAATTTTGTTGCTTTCGTCCTGCGTTGCGGGCAAGCGTTCTGTATTGCCGCCGCCGCAGGTAAAAACGCTCGATGCAGATGAACAACGCCTGCGCGATTATTATTTTTACGAAGCCATCCGTTTAAAAGAACAGTACAACTACGACGAAGCCATCGAAACATTGCTCCTCTGCGCCGCCATAGACCCCGATGATGCGGGAATACAAGCCGAACTGGGAATTATGTACTCTCTCGCCGGATTGAAAGAAGAGGCCGCCTTTTGTCTGGAAAAAGCCGCCGGACGGCAACCGGCTAACCGGTGGTACAACATCCAACTGATTTCGCTGTATTCCGACCAGGCAAAGTGGGACGACGCTATCAGAAACGCTCTTGTGTTGCAGCGCCACCATCCCGACCGCGAAGATGTGTATCCCATACTGGCAACGCTTTACACGCAAAAAGGCGAAGCCGAAAAAGCCGTGGAAGCATACGATAAACTCGAAAACTTTACCGGCATAAACGAACAGTTGTCGCTCGAAAAGTTCCGGCTTTATCTTACCGCCGGAAAGGAAACGAAAGCTGTCGCGGAAATCGACCGTCTGGTTGCGAAATATCCGGGAGAAAGCCGTTACCGCGTGCTTCAAGGAAATGTTTACATGCACATGAACCAAAAGGAAAAAGCCTTTGCCATTTTCCAACAGGTATTGCAGGACGACCCTCAAAGCCCGCATGTTTACCTGTCGCTGTCGGAATATTACGCTTCGGTAAACGAAACGAAAAAAGCCTTGGAGTCGATAGAATCTGCCCTGCAAAGCCCGCTTTTGGATATTGATACGAAAGTCGGTATTCTTGGAGAATACATCGAAGGAGCGATGCAGGACAGCGCCAAGCACGAAGGCGCCGAGTCGTTGCTTAAACTTCTGATAGAGTATTATCCGCTTGAAGAACAGGTATATGCCTACTACGCTATCTTTCTCCAATTCGACAAACGCTACGACGAGGCAGTCGAAATACTGGAGACGATGCTCACTATCAATCCGAAAAATGAACAAACCTGGGGCGAAATCATTCAGTTGTATTTTGGGCAGAAAAACTACGGACAAATGCTGCTTGCCACCGAACGGGCTATCGAAAATCTCCCCGGTTTCGCGCAATGGTATTTTTACCAGGGGTTAGCCCTTTTCCAGCAGGAGAAATACAGGGAAGCCATCAATGCCTATAATCAAGGCGTTGAACTGGTTCCTGAAAAACAGCCGCAGTTCAAAAGCGACTTCTATTCGCAAATGGCTGATTCGTATTTTAAATTGCAGGAAAAAGAAAAAGCCTTCGAAATGTACGAAAACGCGCTGAAAATCAACCCATCGAATATTTATGTGCTGAATAATTACGCTTATTACCTTTCGCAGGAAAAGCAGGATTTGAAAAAAGCCGAACGCATGAGCGCTAAAACCATTGAGAAAGAACCGGATAACAGCACTTACCTCGATACCTACGCATGGATTTTTTACCGGCAAGGCAATTATTCGCTGGCTAAATTTTATATCGAACGCGCCTTGAACAATCTGAAAGCGGAAGAATCTTCCGGCATTCTGCTGGATCATTACGGAGATATTTTGTGGATGCTCGGAGAAAAGGAAAAAGCTGTGGAAACGTGGCGGAAAGCCAGCGACGCCGGCGAAACGACCGGTGAAGTAAAAGGGAAAATAGAAAAAGGAATTAGTGAAGCGGAATAAAAATGGAGGAGATAAAACCGGAGCAGGAAATTGAAATTCTTGCTTTTTGCCGTTATCGGAATAATAGGATTGGCAATTAATTGAGAGTCAAGAGTCAAGAGCCAAGAGTCAAGACAAAAGATAAAAGATAAAAGACAAAAGATAAAAGACAAAAGACATACAATCTTGATAGCTACCGGGACGAAGGGGAATAGAGGCGTTTGCATACGGTTTTAAAATTCTTATTTAGGTCGCTGTGTTTATATTTTCTTTGCCATGTACTAAATTAAAATGGATAATTTCAAAAAAATAACTTGCGGAAACATGATAAAAAAATAGGGTTTCCGCAACTTATTTTAAAATAACTTGCGGAAATCAATATATTCATATGCCTTTACGCGACTTATTTTTATTGATTATGGAAATTATTATTGGAAGACAGGAGGAAATCAGGCGGCTGTCGGAATATGTAAATTCAGACACAGCAGAGTTTTTAGTAATTTACGGCAGGCGCAGGGTGGGCAAAACTTTTTTGGTAAAGCAATTTTTTCAGGAAAAGTTCACTTTTTACTTTTCGGGAGCCGAAAATGTTAGCAAACAAGAGCAACTGTTCAATTTTTCCACAGCGTTGAACGAATACAGTGGTACGAAATATCCGCTCGTCGATACTTGGCAAAAGGCGTTTGTGCAACTGAAAGAATACTTACAAAGTGTAAGTGCAAAAGGGCGAAAAGTGGTGTTTATCGATGAAATGCCTTGTGAAATTTTCGCGAAAAGAATACACGATAACAAAAGAATACGACAAAAAACTGCAAAACAAGGTCTGGACTTTTGTTGAAGAATCAAAAACCAAAAAGGCAATTCATTTAACAATGATAACCACTAACGGCATAAAACATAACGCTTATTGGAACAATATACAAAGCGAGGTGATTTTAGACGACTTATTTGAATTGTAAAATTTAAAAAACATGACATTATGCTTTCAATAATCATCTGCACCTACAATCGCGACAACTATCTTTACAATGCGCTGAAAAGCATTGCGGAAAACGATTTCCCGTTTTCGGATTACGAAATCGTATTGATAAACAACAATTCTACCGACGCGACCGAAACGGAATGTTCGCGTTTTCAGAATGATTTTCCGCAAGTTGATTTTCGTTATTTTGTCGAAACGAATCAAGGGCTTTCGTATGCCCGGAACAGGGGAATCCGCGAATCAAAGGGTGAAATTCTGGTATTTCTCGACGACGACGCTTTTGTTGGAAAAAACTATTTGCGAAATTTGCAAAAAAATATTGAGACCAATCCTGATTGGGCGGCATTCGGCGGAAAAATCACGCCACTTTTTGAAAATGGAAAAACTCCTGAATGGCTGTCGAAATGGACTTATTCGTGGG
>JAISXQ010000190.1 GCA_031270425.1 Prevotellaceae bacterium
GCATAAGTTCATGTCGAAGACATGGACGGCTATGTGGTCTTTTCTAAACAAAAAAATGTGATGTAATTGAATTAAAACTATTGTTTTCTATGTGTTTATGTTTGAAAAAATAGTTGTTGGCATGTACTAACGGGAATTTTATAAAATATGAATTATGACAAACGAAAATAAATTTAATCAGCCTCAAACTCCAAAGTCCCCTTCAAGGAGGGATTTAGGGGGGCTTCGGATAGCCATTTGCAGCGACCATGCAGGCTACGAATTAAAAGAAAAAATTATCGCCTGCCTGAAACAGAAACAAGTTTTGGGGATACAGGATTTCGGCGCTTTTTCGTCCGAAAGTTCTGACTACCCCGATTATGCTCATCCAATGGCTTCGGCGGTGGAAAAGGGCGACTTCGATTTTGGTATTTCGGTTTGCGGCAGCGGAAACGGCATCAATATGACCGCGAATAAACATCAAGGCATACGGGCAGCTCTTTGCTGGCGTCCCGAAATAGCGGCGCTGGCTCGCGAACACAACAACGCAAATGTCCTTTCGCTTCCCGCCCGCTTTGTTTCGGACAGGGAAGCTTTTATCATACTCGACGTTTTTTTCTCGACGGAGTTTGAAGGCGGAAGGCACGAACGGAGGGTGGGGAAAATATAATTTAAGAGCAAAGAACCAAGAACCAAGAACCAAGACAAAAGACGGTTAGATAACAGAATACAGAGAAAAAACGCATCACTTTTCCAAAAAAGTCTTCCTGCGGGCAGGGCTGTTAAGTTTTAATTTGGTGTAGCGAGGGTGAAGCTTCGAAGAGGCTATATTTTCATAACCGCAACATCAATTTTCTATTTCCGATAATATTTCTGAAAATATTTCCCAAGCCCTTTCGACCGTCCCGACGTCGGAAAACACTACTGAACGCCGCCCGTTCTGCTCGCGGAGTTTGCATTGGTAGGGGTGGGCAGCCATGTATTGAAGCAACTGCCCGAAGGCTTGCGATTGGTAGTACGAAGATTGCAGGTTGGAAACCAGAAAAGCTGTCATCCGTTCATTTTTCAACAGCAGTTTTTCAATACCGAAACGCATAGCTATCCAGCGCAAACGGACAACCAAAATAAGGCTTTTCCCTTCGGGCGGTATAGCGCCGAAACGGTCGAGCAAGCGTTTTTCAAATTCCTGCAAACGCTCTTCGGCGTCGATAGCGTCCAGCTCGCGGTACAAGGTAATGCGCTCCGAAACATTCTCGATATAGTCCGAAGGGAACATCAATTCCATATCCGAATCGATCTGGCAATCGTTTACGAATTTCCGCTGTAAGTCTCCCTGTGAAGGATTTAGGGGGCTTTCCCCTTTGGATAAATCGGGAAGGCTTGTTTCTTCCTGCAATTCGAGCATCGCCTCGTTGAGTATTTTCAAATAGGTTTCGTAACCCAGGTCGGCAATAAAACCGCTTTGCTCTGCCCCAAGCATATTTCCCGCGCCACGAATATCCAAATCCTGCATGGCGATATTAAATCCGCTGCCCAGTTCGACAAAAGTTTCCATCGCCTGCAAACGCCGGCGGGCTTCGGGGGTCAACAAACTCGAATCGGGCGAGAGCAAATAACAATAAGCCTTGCGGTTGCTGCGCCCTACCCTACCCCGCAATTGGTGCAGGTCGCTCAGTCCGAAACGGTGTGCGCTGTTGATGATAATCGTGTTCGCATTCGGAATATCGACGCCCGATTCGATGATGGTGGTGCACACAAGCACATCGTATTCGTAATTAATAAAATCGACAATTATTTCCTCCAAACTGTCGGCGGGCATCTGTCCGTGTCCTACCGCTACGCGCACTTCTGGAAGCAGGCGTTTTATCATGGCTTCCATCAGGTAAATACTTTGGATACGGTTATTTATGAAAAATACCTGACCGTTCCTGCCCATTTCCAGCTGGATGGCTTCTTTTATCAACTCTTCGTCGAAAGGATGTATCTCGGTCTGCACCGGATAGCGGTTAGGCGGCGGCGTATTGATAATGGACAAATCGCGCGCGCCCATAAGCGAAAATTGGAGTGTGCGGGGAATGGGAGTCGCCGTCATGGTAAGCGTATCCACACTTACTTTCAGTTCTTTCAGCTTTTCTTTTACCGATACGCCGAATTTTTGTTCTTCGTCAACAACCAGCAAGCCCAAATCTTTGAATTTAACCGATTTGCCAACCAATTTATGCGTCCCGATAATAATATCCACTGTCCCTGCTTCGAGTTGCTGCAACAAGTCCTTTATATCCTTTGCCGAGCGGGCGCGGCTCAGGTATTCTACCCTGACCGGATAGTTTTTCAGCCGTTCACTGAATGTGTTGTAATGCTGCAAAGCCAATACGGTAGTCGGCACAAGCACCGCCACCTGTTTTCCGTCGGTAGCGGCTTTGAAAGCGGCGCGTATGGCTACCTCCGTTTTACCGAAGCCCACATCGCCGCAGACCAATCTGTCCATCGGAAGCGGCGATTCCATGTCTTTTTTCACATCGGCGGTAGCTTTTACCTGGTCGGGCGTATCTTCGTAAATAAACGAGGCTTCCAACTCGTGCTGCAAGTAACTGTCGGGCAGGAAAGCAAAGCCCTGCTCCGCTTTGCGCCGGGCGTAAAGTTTTATCAGTTCGCGTGCAATATCCTTCACTTTCGATTTGGTGCGCTCTTTCAAACGCTCCCAAGCCCCCGAACCTATTTTGTTGATGCGCGGCGCCTCGCCTTCCTTGCCTTTATATTTGGATATGCGATGCAGGGAATGGATGCTTACGAAAATAATATCGTCGTCCTTATAAAGAAGTTTCACCATTTCCTGCATTTTACCGTTCACATTGCTGCGTATCAAGCCTCCGAAAGTTCCTATCCCGTGATCGACATGCACCACATAATCGCCGATTTGAAACTGATTCAGTTCCTTCAACGTAAGCGCCACTTTTCCACGGCGGGTTTTGTCGGTTTTAAGCTGGTATTTGTGGAAACGGTCGAAAACCTGGTGGTCGGTATAGCAGACGATTTTCAGGTCGTGGTCGATAAATCCCTCGTGAATAGCATCTTTTACGGCTTGAAAACGGATATTGTCGCCCCGGCTGTCAAAAATCGCGGCAATGCGGTCGGTTTGTTTAACGCTGTCGCTGAAAATATACAGCTTATAATTTTCGTCCGTCCATTTTTTCAGGTTATCGCTTACGACGTCGAAGTTTTTATGAAAAACAGGCTGCAACGAAGTATCGAAAGTTATCTCCGTTTTCGATTTAAACAAACTCTTGCCCTTCCATTCCAACTTTCGGAAAATCCCGATTTTTTCCATCCATTCGTCCCCCGTCATTAAAGAGTTGTGAAGGTCGGACACGGCGGATTGCGCGTTGGCTTTTACCAAAGCTTCGTCGTACAATTGGTTAAGGCGATCTTTTACAAAAAGCGAATCAACAAAACTAATCCAGACGTTGTTTCCGGTAAATTCCGGAAACGATACTAAAACGGCGTTCTTTTTAGCCTGCAAATCGGGCAGGATTTCTATTTCCGTCCTGTTTTCCTGCGAAAGCTGCGTTTCGATGTCGAACACGCGGATTGTTTCCACTTCGTCGCCCAAAAAGTCGCAACGATAAGGCTGTTCAAATGAAAAAGAGAAAATATCCACAATACCGCCCCGAACGGAAAACTGCCCCGGCTCGTACACAAAATCCACCTGCATAAAACCGAAATCGAATAAAACATCCGTTAAAAAATCGATAGTTATCCGCTCGCCCCTATGCAGTTTGAGCGTATTTGCCCGTATTTCGTCTGCGGAAACAACTTTCTGCATCAGGGCTTCGGGGCAGGTAAACACCAGGCAAGGCTGTCCGGCATTCCCCAAACGGCTCAACACTTCCGTGCGGAGTATCTCGTTTGCCGTATCGAGTTGCGACAGGCGTATCGCTTTCTTGAACGACGAAGGGAAGAAATATACTTCGCCGTCCGTCAAAATATGCCTTACATCGTGGTAAAAATACGCGGCTTGGTCGGCGTCGTTGGCGACAAAAATATGGGTATGAGGCTGTTTTTCAAAAAGCGAAGCCAGCGCTATGGATAATGAAGAGCCGTTCAAACCGGAAATTTTCACATTCGGTTCGACGGAATCCGCCCATTTCGACAAGGCTTCCACCTGAGGATGCCGGGCATAATATGATTGAAAATCGTGAAGATTCAACTTCTGAATTTTAAGTTTGCAAAAGTAGTAAATTTTGAAGGAAAACCAATATTGCCGCTTTAACATTTAACGAAAATAGGGTGCGTCATAAAAAGTATGCTGTATATTACCGGAAAAAATAATGTTGTTTGCAGCTACGGTAATTTCAAAATTATTTTTTATTAAAAAGGTTAATTCTCTTATTTTCAGAAAATAACAGTCATATACGCATTAATTTATTCATAAATTGTACTATTTCTTTTTTTATTTTGAAAATAAAACATATATCTTTGTTTGACGATAAAACCAATATATTAAGCGGTTTATATTTTAATGAATAATGCTATTGAAGAAAAATACGTAAAGGCTCTATCCGAAGGCGATCAGAAAGCCTTTGAAGTGCTTTTTCTGCACTATCACCCCAAGCTTGTACATTTCATTACCGGATTTATTAAGAATAATGAACAGGCGCGGGATATGGCGCAGGATATTTTCCTTAGTATATGGAACGACAAGGAAAAACTTTCCCTCGTTAAATCTTTCAAAGCATATCTTTTCAAGATGGCGAAAAATGTTATCTGCAATTACTATGACCATATCGTTGTGGATGAGAAATTTGTAGCGGAACAATTGGCGCGTCCGGCAGAATTTGAAAACAGCGAAGATATTATTTTCGCCCGCCAGTTGCAGGATATGATCGATATTGCCGTAAGTCAAATGCCGCCGCAACGAAAACAAATATACACGATGAGCCGTATTGACGGCTTGTCGAACAATGAAATAGCGGAAAAATTAAACATCAATAAACGTACTGTGGAAAATCATTTAACCGCGGCTTTATCCGATATTAGAAAGGCAATAAAGGTATGTCTTCTGTTTTTATGTTAATTTTATCAGTGTTCTTTTGTGTGTAAAGCCTCTGTTCGCTTACTTCATTAAATACAAACAGGTATTATGGATAGCAGTCAGGTAAAAAATATTGTACAAAAATTTTTCGGCGTTAACGTGTCAGGGAATACCGTGGCGCTTTTTGCGAAGTGGTTTCGTTTGGACGAAAACCAAGCAGAAAAAAGCGCTTCGATGGAAATGCTCTGGGAAAACAGTCCTTCCGTTATAAACGAGCAAACGTTGGAAGATTGGTCGGAAGTTAAACAGCGGATAAACAAAGATAAAAAAGTAAGGGGCAAACAAACGTGGTTCGGAACTGCCGTATCTTATGCGGCTGTAATTGCTCTGATTATCGCCTCGACCGTTTTCCTGACTTACAAACTTGCAGCGCCGGTTTCGTTGGAATACGCACAACTTTCCGTATCGTATGGAGAAAGTAACAGGCTGACGCTTCCCGACGGAACGCAAGTTGCCGTAAATGCCGGTTCTACGCTGATATATCCGAAAGATTTTACGTCGGATACCCGCACGGTTTTTCTATCGGGAGAAGCTAATTTTAACGTGGCAAAAAACCCGAAGAAAGCGTTTATTGTAAAAACCAAATATATAGACGTCGAAGCCTTAGGCACGAAATTTCACGTACAGGCATACCCTAACGGCAAATATACCAAGACTTCGCTTATAGAAGGAAGCATCAAAGTCGCAATGGGGTCGGATTCAGAACGGTCGCGAATTTTAAAGCCTAATGATCAGCTGATATATTCACACGACGACAACCGGATTTCTATCATTGACGTCGATGCGGCAAAACTGGCGTCATGGGAAGATGGATATTTAATTTTCCAGGAAGCGTCCTTCCGGGAAATAATTCAGACTATCGAAAGGAAATATGATGTTGTGATTAATTACGACGGACAAAAATTAAGCCGGCAATCCTATTATGTAAAATTCAACCCAGATGAATCGTTGAGCGAAATTATGGATGTGATGACTTTATTAATACACCGGTCGAGTTATAAAATACAAGGCAATACGGTATATTTCTATACAAAATAAACAAGCAAGATATTGCGCACAACAGAAAATCCTGTTTGAAATAAAAATCAAACAGGATTTTTTATTTATTTAATTATGAGGAGTTTATGATTTCCGTCTAAAAAATAATAATTTTTTTTGTGTGTGTGACTGTGTGTAATTCATTTCTTAGCTTACTTTAATGTATTGGATACAGATGATTACCAATTTTAATATTGGTTTAGGAAAAAAAAATCCATTATAACAAAATTATAATCACTGAAAAATTAAATTTAAATCAATCTAATTATCATGAGAAAGACTATTCGCATTCTACTTCTCTTATCGTTACTTTCGCTTCCGTTTAGTTCTTATGCCCAAAATCAGAAAATCAAATTTTCGGGAAATACTATTACAGTACAAGCGGCTTTTGAGCAAATCGAGAAACAAGCTGGCTTGTCGGTTGCTTACGATTCAAAAATTATAGATATAAAAAAGTTGATTTCGCCTTTACCGGCAGAAGCAACTTTGAGTGAACTGATGACTTTGTTG
>JAISXQ010000124.1 GCA_031270425.1 Prevotellaceae bacterium
AAAAAATAACGTAACTTTGCATCTCGTTTCATTAGTATGTTAAAAGTTTAAAAATCAGTATTTTATCTTTATGGAGTGGTTTCAGTCCCTGTTGTTCGGCGAAGGTATCGCCCATACTATCCTTTTGTATGCTTTTGTTATTTCAGCCGGAGTATTATTGGGGAAAATCAAGTTTTTCGGCGTTTCGCTGGGTGTAACTTTTGTGTTGTTCGTAGGGCTTTTTATGGGGCACTTCGGGTTTAGCGTCGAGCACAATGTCCTTCATTTTATCCGGGAATTCGGATTGATTTTATTTATTTTTTCCATCGGACTGCAAGTCGGTCCGGGTTTTTTCTCTTCGTTCAAAAAAGGAGGGATGACAATGAACCTGATGGCAGCCACGGTTGTGCTGCTCGGAGTTGCTGCGGCAATAAGCCTGTATTTCATGTTTTCCGACCGGATAACGATGCCCATGATGGTGGGCGTTTTGTCGGGAGCCGTAACTAATACGCCCGGACTTGGAGCGGCGCAAGAAGCTTTACGCCAATTGGTTGAATCCGGGAGCATAAATAAAGCGCCTGATATCGCGCTTGGCTATGCAGTGGCTTATCCGCTTGGAGTAACGGGCATTATCTTGTCGTTGATTGTCGTGCGTATTATTTTCAGGGTCGATTTACAAAAGGAAAACGAAGATATTGTCAATGCGAACAATACCAAACAAGAGAAGCCCGAATTTCTTACCATCCGTTTGACCAATACGGAAATTGAAGGAAGGACGCTTCTCGATATTAAAAAGATGTCCCCCAGTCAGTTTGTGGCGTCGCGTATAATGCGCGGCGGAGAGTTTTCGGTGCCTGTGGGGAACACCGTTTTGCAACACGGCGACGTGCTTTTTATCATTACCACCAAAAAATCGGTTACAAGTGTTACCGGATTTTTGGGAGAACAGACGGAGCTTGACTGGAAACAGTCGGACAATATATTTGTTTCGCGCCGAATCGTTATTACGCAGGATAATATTAACGGAAAAACTGTTAGCGAACTGAATTTCCGTTCGAGTTTAGGAGTAAACATCACGCGCATCAACCGTTCGGGAATCGACCTGCTGGCAACTCCGAACCTTGTGCTGCAAGTCGGCGACCGCGTTATGGTGGTAGGTGAAATAGACGCGATAAAAAAGGTGGAGGATCTGCTTGGAAATACGCTGAAACGCCTCGACCATCCTCATATTTTCTCCTTTTTCACGGGGATTCTTTTGGGAGTTCTGGTGGGGAGCATCCCGCTGTTTATCCCGGGTATTCCCATGCCGGTTAAGTTGGGATTGGCGGGCGGTCCCTTGGTTGTGGCTATATTACTGGGGCGTTTTGGCTATAAAATAAAGTTGATAACCTATACCACGCAAAGCGCCAATCTGATGTTGCGCGAAATAGGAATTTCACTTTTCCTTGCGAGCGTAGGGATTGCTTCGGGGGGTAATTTTGTGGAGACGGTTATTTCGAGCAACGGCTTGTTGTGGATACTGTGCGGTTTTTTGATAACAACCCTGCCGTTGCTTATTGTCGGTTTTATTGGTCGGAAATTTGTAAAATTCAATTACTACACGCTTATTGGTCTGCTTTCGGGCAGTATGACCGACCCGCCGGCGCTGGCTTACGCCAATTCCATTTCGGAAAACGACGCTCCCGCCGTAGCATATTCCACCGTTTATCCACTGACGATGTTCCTGCGCGTGATTTCCGCTCAAATACTGATATTGATATTTGTGTGAAGGGACGGGGTAAAGTTTCAAAAGTCCACGAAACAACGTTCGGCGTAGCCAATTACACGAATTTACACGAAAAAGACAATACTAAAAAATGTATACGTTTGATTTACACTAAAATAAATTTCGTGTAAATTGGCTACGCCGAACGTTGTTTCGTGTAATTCGTGGATAAATTATTTTTGATACTAATTCTTCTTCTTCTTTTTCTTCTTCTTTAATTTTCTTCCTGCGGCAGTGAAGGGATTAATTAGCACACGGATGAAACGGAGCGCTTTTTATCTGTCTTCCCAAGCCTCGAAAAACGAAGGTTTTTAAGATTTTTACCGGAATTTCTTTCATTTTATAACATTTATGGCGAAATTAGTTAAAAGTTATGATTTTTGTCGCCTGCCATTAATTAACCTCCTGAAAATAAGTTTATTTTAATTAAGGAAATTTTTCTTTAATTCCTTGTTTGTTTGAATAAAAAGTCGGATATTTACAACTCGAAACGGGGAATTGTTCGCATTGCTGTTATCCGGTTGAAAATCCTCGTTTTATATTTATAGATCACAAAAAATAATTGTCTAAGAAAATGAAAGAAATCAAATTTAGTCTTGTTTATCGCGACATGTGGCAATCTTCCGGGAAATATGTGCCGCGTAAGGATCAGTTGGAAAAAATCGCTCCGGTAATTATTGAAATGGGGTGTTTTTCCCGTATCGAAACAAATGGGGGAGCTTCGGAACAGGTAAATCTGTTGTACGGCGAAAATCCGAACGGGTCGGTTCGCGCGTTTACAAAGCCGTTTAACGAAGCGGGAATTCAAACGCACATGCTCGACCGCGGATTGAACGGTTTACGTATGAACCCCGTTCCTGCCGATGTGCGCGAGTTGATGTACAAGGTGAAAAAAGCCCAGGGCGTTGATATTACACGTATTTTTTGTGGATTGAACGATGTACGCAATATCATTCCTTCTATCCGTTGGGCAAAAGCTGCCGGAATGATTCCGCAGGGAACGCTTTGCATCACTTATTCCGAAATTCACACGGCGGAATATTATATTAATATGGCTGAGGAATTAATCGCCGCCGGAGCAGAAGAAATCTGCCTGAAAGATATGGCGGGAATCGGTCGTCCGGTGATGCTGGGTAAAATCGTAAAAGCCATAAAAACAGCGCATCCCGGCATTGTGGTACAATACCACGGACATAGCG
>JAISXQ010000158.1 GCA_031270425.1 Prevotellaceae bacterium
CAACAGATTTATACTATCGTAAAATGGCTTTTTGCTTTGGCGGCATACGGCTATCTGGCGTATAAATTGATTGTTTTCGACAGCTACGGCGAGATGCTTTCCGAGTGGCGGCAAATTTCCGCCGAGAGGTATTGGAGTTTGTTGGCTGTTTTAGCGTTGCTGCCTTTCAATTTGCTTTTGGAAGCCTTGAAATGGAAGAAAATAACGCGAAACACCGTTAGCCTTTCTACACATTCGGCTGTAAAAGCTGTTTTAGCCGGAATTTGCAGCGGATTTTTCACCCCCAACCGGACAGGCGATTTTATCGGTCGAATCGCTTATTTGCCTGTTTCGTACCGGGCGCAAGGTCTTACGTTCAGCGTGGTAAACAGCCTGACGCAAAACCTGACTATTTTGTTTTTCGGCATACCCGCCTGCACCGTATTTTTCGCGGCTTTTTACGACAATACCGGTACTCATGCGGTAATTTACATTGCGGCGGCTTTGCTTTGTCTGCTGCTGTTGTTATTTTTCTACCTGTACCTGCCCCGCCTGTCCGAAAAAATATCTTCGACTAAAATAAAGCGTTTTACCGATTGTCTGTCATCTTACACATGGAAGCAATCGGGCGGAATAATTCTGGTTTCATTTGTCCGGTATGCGGTATTTTGCCTGCAATTCTTTTTCATGCTCTATTTTTTCCGGGTCGAATTAACGTTGTGGCAGGCTGCTGCCGTTATTCCGGCAAATTATTTGCTCGTTACCCTTACGCCCTCTTTCGCTCTTTCGGAATCTGCCGTCAGAGCTTCCTATGCCGTATTTTTTATCGGGATGTTTTCCGCTAACATAGTTGGTATTGCTTTTGCAGGAGTTTTAATTTGGTTTGTCAATACGATAATTCCGATGCTGGCAGGCAGTTTTTTTTTATTAAAATCGGGACAAAAGTATTAAGCTTTACACGAAATCAAGTATATTTGCCGTTTTATTTCCGCAGAAAAAGCCGGAAAACAACATAAAGCATGATTAAGAACGAAATTTTATACCTTCTATTTTTAATAATATTTCCGGTAGAAATGTTGTTTGCCGTTCCTGCAACGCCTAATCCGGTTATTATTACGCAACCCGACGGCTCAACAATAGAAATACGCTTGCGCGGCGATGAGTTTTTTCACTACCGGACAAGCCCCGATGGTTACTTACTGGAAACCGATAATGAAGGATACATGGCTTACGCATACGCGGATAAGAATAAAAACATCGTATCTTCCGGGATAAGAGCGTCGAATATCGGAAGCCGGAGTTTAAAAGAAAAAAACTATCTCGAAACCATAGAAAAAAATCCTGATTTAACATCCATCGGCAAACAGAAAAGGCTTCAACGCTCCGTTTCTACCGTTGAAAACGCCATACAGCAAAAAGCTTACCCGCTGAACGGAAGCCCGAAATCGCTGGTTATCTTAGTCAATTTTACGGATAGATCTTTCCTTATCAACAATCCGAAAGAAGCTTTTACCAACTTGCTGAACGAAGAAGGCTATTCGGCAAACCTTGCTACCGGATCGGCTCGCGATTATTTTATAGCGAGTTCGATGGGGAAATTTTCGCCGCAATTCGATGTGGCCGGTCCTTATACGCTGCCCAACAACAGGGCTTATTATGGTGAAAACGATTCGCAGGGGAACGATAAAAATCCCCGTCAGATGATTATTGACGCTTGCAATTTGGCTGACACGGATGTTAATTTCAAAGATTACGATACGGACGGCGACGGACGTGTCGATAATATTTTCGTGTTTTATGCCGGACACAACGAAGCCGAAGGAGCTAATGAAAATACAATTTGGCCCCACCGTTGGGTAGTTCAGTCAAGCCCGAATTATGACGGCGTACGCATTTATGATTATGCCTGTACGTCCGAATTGAAAAGCAATATCGGAAGTACGATGTGCGGCGTCGGAACCTTCGTGCACGAGTTCGGGCACGTACTCGGATTGCCCGATTTTTATGCAACGAATGACGCTACACACCATACCCTTTCCTATTGGAGCGTGATGGACACAGGACCGTATTTGAATGAGGGACGAACTCCTCCGGCATATTCGGCATACGAACGTTTTTATTTGGGATGGCTAAACCCTGTTGAGCTAAAAGAGAAATCGGACAATATTCTACTCGATACGCTGACCACAAGTAATACCGCCTGCATCATCACGCAAAACGGAAATCATAACCTGAACGGCAAGAATCCCAATCCTGTGGAGTTTTTCATGATCGAAAACAGGCAGCAAAAAGCTTGGGACGCCTTTCTTCCCGGACACGGCATGTTGGTTACCCGCATTTATTACAGTGCAACTGATTGGAATAAAAATGAAGTCAACAATACGTCCTCCGCTATGGGCGTTGATATAATAGAGGCTGACGGAGTCGCTTCTTCCCGTTCCCTGCCGGGCGATCCTTTCCCCGGAATATCAGAAACGAAAATATACAGACCTAAACTTAGAAACGGGACAAATATCAACAAGCCCTTGAAAGAGATAGAAGAGGCGGATGGCATAATTTCGTTTTCGTTTATGAAATACCTGGAAGCGCCTACCGCATTGGCGGCGG
>JAISXQ010000220.1 GCA_031270425.1 Prevotellaceae bacterium
CTGGAAACCCAAATCGTGGTCGCCTTTGTGTTCCTTGTTCAATAACACTTTAAGGTAGTTGGTATATTGTATCGCTTTGTTTTTTATGAAATCATCTTGTGTGTATTCATAATCGTACCAAAGAATTCCGGGCCAAAAACCGCTTGTCCAATCATAAGCATCAATCATATTCCATTTTTGAGAATCCTTATCGATGTTTCGGGGAAGAAGGCAAGAATCATTCTGTATTTGAAACAGCGTCTTTTTTACCTGTTTATTGCAATACGACAATAACTGTTCCGAGTCGACCTCCGTTTCTCCGTTTTTATAGTAGGAATAACAAAAGAATATCGCGAATACGATAACAATACAGATACTAATCAGGGAAATTTTTTCTTTGGTTTTCATTTTCTGTTTTTTTTATCAGGGATTTTTTTTTCTTGCTTTTTACATTTCAACTTGAACATCGTACACTTTACCGGCAGGCATGAGAGGCAGCAGATTGCCTGTTATAATCTTACCGTCAATTAGAATTTGTTTAATACCTTTCATATTTCCATTCGGGTTGCTGATTCTTATACGATAAACAGCCCCGCGGAACTTGCGCGAAATGCAAAACTCCTTCCAGTCCGCCGGAATACAGGGATTTATCAATAAGCCGTCGTACTCAGGTTGTATACCCAATATATATTGCGTTATCGCGAAGTAATTCCACGCGGCGGTTCCCGTAAGCCATGAGTTTTTCGCTTCGCCCGGACGCACGGCGTCTTTTCCGGCAATCATCTGCGCATAAACGTAAGGTTCTACTTTGTGAAGCCGGCTTTTTGTTTCCTCCACATAAGCAGGGCAAATCTTTTTGTAATATTCCCAAGCTCTGTCGCCGCGTCCGCGAACAGTTTCGCCGATTATAATCCACGGATTGTTGTGGCAGAAAATACCGGCGTTCTCTTTATAGCCTTCCGGGTAACTGGAAATCTCGCCGTATTCGATATGATATTTTGTGTAAGCAGGGTTGTTGAGCACAATGCCGTGTTCGCAATCCAGACGCTCTTTTACGGCATCCAAAGCTTTGTCCACCATGCCGTCCTCTAAACCGATACCCGCCATAGTACACCAGCCGTTGGATTCAATATAGATTTTGCCTTCCTCGTTTTCATTCGACCCTATTTTGTTTCCGTAGAAATCATAAGCGCGAAGAAACCACTCGCCATCCCAACCGTATTTTTTTACGACCGTTACCATTTTGTCAACATATCCCTGAGCGCGTTCAGCTTCCGCGTTTTTACCTGTATATTGAGCCAATCGGGCATATTCCTGTCCGTACATAACGAAAAGTCCGGCAATCATCAGGCTTTCCGCTTTTGAACCTTCGGTTTTGTTTTCCGTCGTTTGAAAACTTTCGTCCGGATTGTTGGAAAAACAGTTCAGGTTCAAACAATCGTTCCAGTCAGCGCGTCCTGTTAACGGTAAGCCGTGAGGACCAAGATTATTAATCACGTGATTGAACGAAACAGTTAAATGTTCAAAGAGCGAAACTTCTGTCCCTTTCTTATTGTCGAAGGGAACCGCTTCATCTAAAATAGAAAAATCGCCGGTTTCTTTCAGGTAATGTACCGTGCCGAATATCAGCCACATCGGGTCGTCGTTGAACCCCTGCCCGATTTCATTGTTCCCTTTTTTTGTCAAAGGTTGATATTGGTGGTAACAACCTCCGTCCGTGAATTGGGTGGAAGCAATGTCGATAATCCGTTCGCGGGCGCGTTCGGGAATTTGATGCAGGAAACCGACTAAATCCTGATTCGAGTCGCGGAAGCCCATGCCGCGCCCGACGCCGCTCTCGAAAAACGAAGCCGAACGTGAAAAACAGAAGGTTATCATACACTGGTATTGATTCCAAATGTTAACCATGCGGTTCAGTTTATCATCGTTCGATTGCAGCGTGTAAGCGCTCAGTAGTTTGTCCCAATATGCTCTTAACTCGTCAAAAGCGCTATCGGCTTTTTGGGCAGTGTCGAAGCGCGTAATGGTTTCTCTCGCTTTTTTCTTATTGATCATCTTGTGGCTTTTCCATTTTTCCTCCTGTTCGTTTTCCACATAGCCTAAAATAAACACAAAATCCTTGCTTTCATTTGGTTTTAATTCTACTTCAATGTAATGCGAAGCTACGGGCGACCATCCGTGGGCTACGCTGTTGCGGGCTTTTCCTTCCACAACCGCTTCCGGTTCGTCAAAACCGTTATAAAGCCCCACGAAAGTTTCCCGGTCGGTATCGAAACCGTTTACCGGAACATTGACGGAGTAATAAGCGTAATGGTTGCGGCGTTCGCGGTATTCCGTTTTATGGTAAATGCAGCTTCCGTCAATTTCTACTTCCCCGGTGGACAGGTTGCGCTGAAAGTTTTCCATATCCGTCTGGGCATTCCACAAGCACCATTCGACAAAAGAAAAGAGCTTGATTTTTTTCGTTTCGCCGCTCGTGTTCCGAAGCGTAAGTTTTTGCACTTCCGCCCATGTTTTTAACGGAACAAAGAACAAAATTTCAACTTCCAGTCCGTTTTTACTTCCTTTTATAATGCTGTAATTCAACCCATGACGACATTCGTAAGCGTCGAGTTCCGTTTTGCAAGGTTTCCAACCCGGATTCCAAACCGTGCCGTTGTCGTTTATGTAAAAATACTTTCCTCCGTTATCCATCGGTACGCCATTGTAACGGTAGCGCGTTATACGGCGGAATTTGGCATCCTTGCAAAAAGAATATCCGCCAGCCGTATTCGAAATCAAACTGAAAAAATCTTCCGTTCCCAGATAATTTATCCAAGGATAGGGAGTGCGCGGATTAGTTATCACATATTCGCGGCGACTGTCGTCAAAATATCCGTATTTCATATTTGTTGTTTTATGTTTAGTATATGACAACAACTATTTTTTCAAACATAAACACATAGAAAACAATAGTTTTAATTCAATTACATCACATTTTTTTGTTTAGAAGACCACATAGCCGTCCATGTCTTCGACATGAACTTTTGGGTGTTTATGGCTCACAGGGGTAAAATTAGTTAGCGTAGCTAACTATTTTACAGCTATGTGTGCTTAAAAAAAGATAAAAATGCTATTGTTGTCTATGTGTCAGGCTTTTATTTGTTTTTTGTCATGTACTAAGTGTTTTATGATTTATTGCGACTTTTTTCCAATTCATCCGATATTTGCTTCACTCTTTTTTCTGTCAGCGGATAGAAAATTATTCCCACAACAGCCAGCAATGCACAAATTGCGGGAAAAATGCTGAGCATCAGTCGTTCGCCCAAAATCGTTTCGGGAAGTTGCTGCATAATATCGGGATTGTAGTGAAAAATTGCCAGAATCCAACCGCCCAAACCGGCTCCAAAAGCCCATCCTAATTTTTGAGACATGGACGAAGAAGAAAATATCAAGCCCGAAGCACGGCGTCCCGTTTTTAATTCCTGATAATCAACAATATCGGAGAACATACTCCACAGCAGCGGCAATACATATCCGGCACAAATTGAAATCAATATTTGGAAAATAAGAATCCATACAATAGTATTAGGTATAAAGAAAAACACGACACTCAACACAGCGGCTATAAGCATAGCTATCATATAGGTATTGCGTTTTCCGTATTTTGCCGAAATAAAAGGAGCCAACACAACTCCGGCAATGTTTGCAGCCTGTCCCACGAGAAAGTAAATCGTTGTAAGGTCCCAGCCTGTCCCAGCCATTCGATAGCTTATCTGCACATAATCACGGAAATAGAAAATAGCCACACTGTCGCGCACGGCGTTGAAAAGCAAAGAAGCCAATCCGGTAGCCACCAAAATCCACCACGGAGCGTTGTGGAACAACTGTTTTAAATCCTGTTTTACCGATACGTTTTCGTTTTCTTCCTTATTGACGGCTTCTACACGTTCGCGGGTAAGATAAAAACATAGAAAAAACAACACAGCGCATATACAGCCGATAGATGCCACCGCCCAAAACCAACCCACAGAAGAATTGCTGATAGCAGTTTCTACGGCAGTGGTCGTATTTTGTACAAATGCGCCGGAATCGAGAGTCCGGGCAAAAAAATCGACCAAGGGCTGCAACAACATAAATGTAATAAAACTTCCGATAAAAGCGAAACACATACGGAAAGACGATAATACATTGCGTTCCTTCGGATTGGGGGACATAACGCCCAACAGCGAGGCGTATGGCACATTGATGATGGAATAAATGATCATCATCAACGAATAGCTAACGTAAGCATAAACCAGTTTTCCGGTTTGTCCGAAATCGGGAACAAAAAACGTAATGGCTCCCATAACGGAAAAAGGAATGGCAAACCAAAGTAAATAAGGGCGGTATTTACCCCATCGTGTGCGTGTACGGTCGGCAACAATACCTACGCCCAAGTCGAAGAATGAATCCCACAAGCGAGCTATAAGAAACATGGTACCGGCTGCGGCTGCCGGAATCCCAAAAACATCGGTATAAAAAAATAATGAATACATGCTAAAAATTTTCCAAAACATATTGGAAGCCGCATCGCCAAGACCGTAGCCAATCTTTTCTTTTAATTTAATTCTTTCAGAGTTCATGGTAAATTGTTGTATAGTTGTTTTTTAGAAAATTTTCAATGCAAAATTGTCTTCGCCCGCCGTTATTCGGATTATATGAACTCCGCTATCAATATCAAGCAAGGTATCGCCCGGAGACAGCATTCCTCTTTTAACCATACTTCCGGTCAAGTTGAATATCGTATAAGTCCCCGATTCCGGCAAGGTATTTCTAAGTACGAATCTGTCGTCCTGCTTATGAACCGTAACTGTTTTGTTCGCTTCTTCCCGTTGCGGCATACCG